>CAIRAY010000042.1 GCA_903876665.1 uncultured Fibrobacterota bacterium
AGATCCATTTTTTGTTTTCTTTGCTTTACGTGGGGACATGGTGGCCTGCCTATTGGATTTTGAAAAAAGTTTAAGGATGGGCGCGATCGGCGCCCTTGGGTTTATATTGAAGGTTTAGTTAATAGTCTTGTACGCAGCGGATGGAGTAGGCATATTTCCCCCCCCCCCCTCCGCCATAAATATTGTTCAGAGTATTAGCGAACCCAGCACCGTTAGCACCTGTATTTGTTACTTCTTCGGCATACCAAAAAAGTCCTGATAGGGTTAAACTTTGATAGCCACCATTTGTGCCATGGCGTACCCCCCCCCCCCAACACAGTGAGGCCGGTGCTATTGGTGCCAATTCCACCGCCGGACCAGTCGGTGCCGGCTTTCATCTCGTAAGCAGCACCACCAACCGCAAGTCCTATTGACGCATAACCCCAGTCAGTACTCTTCGTTACATGCCAACCCGTAGGGCAAATTCCTTTATGATGGCCTGGCGCAATGGAAGCCGCGCAGCTGGTGGTGTTGCAACTTGTAGGCAAGTCCATAGCCTCGGCCCACTGGTATAGACCACCGTATTTGGTGCAATTGGCTTCAAGATCTGCGTAGCAGTATTTTTCATCAACGCCGTCGTTGCTCTGGTTCTCGGTTGCCAGGGTGCCGTTTACCCGGGTGCCATAGTTGAGGTTCTGGGCCATAAAAACCTTACCGTTCACATTAATGGTCTTGTATACCTTGCCGTCGCGACTGTCGGTCATGGTGCCATAGGACTTATTGCCATTGTAGGGGTTCCAGGTTGCGGAACTGGACGAGGGCGCAATGGAGCTGCTACTCCGCACCACGCTACTCGAGCTCGAAGGCCTGCTACTGCTCGAACTCATCACCACACTCGAACTGGAAGGCCTGCTACTGCTTGAGCTCGCAACCGCAACGCTCGAACTCGAAGGCCTGCTACTGCTTGAGCTTGCCACAGCCACCGAACTCGACGATGGCACAACAACAACACTCGACGAAGACCCCGTAATCACAGGCACCGAGCTCGACGACGGAGTCACCACGGCCACGGAGCTCGATGAAACGCCTGGATCCACACTGGAGCTCGAAGCGTCGTCTACGCTGGACGACAGCGCAGGGTCAACGCTCGACGACACACCAATATCGATACTCGAACTCAATAATGTGTCGGAGCTTGTCCCTGGCGCAACAGGGGTATCCTTACCGCAAGCCACAAGCAGGCTCGCTACCGCAAATGCAATGGTCAGGTTTAGTTTGTTCATGGGGTAAATATGGCAAAAATGGGATCAAACGTTCAGGC
The DNA here is from genome assembly GCA_903876665.1 of uncultured Fibrobacterota bacterium. Lineage (GTDB taxonomy): Bacteria > Fibrobacterota > Fibrobacteria > Fibrobacterales > Fibrobacteraceae > CAIRAY01. The sequence goes on from CAIRAY010000042.1 coordinate 1,301, forward strand.
AAAGCAAGGCTATTTTTTTTTGCTGTGACTCCAATCACGCAATACGGCAACAATTCACTTGGAATTGGATATTTAGGATGTTAAAGGTAGTCTCAGCCAACACCACTCGCATCAAAATGCAGAAAAGCATTTCCAATTTTTGCGGGGGTCATATAAAATGGTTATTCCGTTTGGATTCGTTTCGCGATCTGGTGGAAGAAATTCGGACTCCAGAGCGAGATCGATGCTGGGTCACGGATAAAGTTTTGCACATCCGCCTTGGCAGACTGTATGTCCAGTTCGCCTATGCGCTTTTCCAATAAATCATGGAAATCGACCGCCCTTAGAGTTGACCCGGAAGTCCAATGGCCACTTTGCCGCATGCGTTGTTCCAAATGGGTAAGGCGCACCGGAACGGATCGTCCAACATACCACACCATGTCGTACCAATCACGACCCTTGACCCGGTTTCCCGAGGCACGGCAAAGCACGGCATGCATCTTGCCTGCAAAAAGGCTTGATGGGGTCATGGAACGCACGGAGAAGGGAATGGGTTGCAGTACCAGTTTTGCTTCGTCTGCGAAACCCATGGGCGGATTTGTATCCATCTCGAGCTTGATCTTCAGCTGTCGTCCTTCGCTCGATCCCAGCAACGATGCGGGCGCCTGAATCTGGAGCAGCGCAAGGGTGGTGTCCGTCTTCAAAAATGCGGATTGGATTGCGGTGACCTTGGTCTTGGTTTTCATTTGGAGCTCGACTTTGAAGCCAAAGCTTTGTAGCTCCTCGACCAGGGCCTTGCCATAGGGCTCAAGACGAAAGCCATCATCCGACTTGAGCAAGGAGAAGTCCATGTCTTCGCTAAAGCGGTCGAGACCATGGAGGATCCGGAGCGCCGTGCCTCCATAGAATAGGGCATGTTCGAAAAACTTCGCACGCCATAATCCGCATAGCGCCAGTTCCTGGAGAATTTCACGCAAGGCGTGGTTGTATTCCTCGGAGGTGCGCAAGGGGTACTTCTGTAACATGGCCACAAGACTTTCGTTCATTCTTTGTCTCCGAATTGTTTGAGGCATGCATGAAGTTGGACCAACCGAGGCGAGCGAGTGGCTTGTGCCAAGGCGAGAATCATGTTTACATCTAAACGAACCAATGCGTCTTTTTCAATGCGCAGGTCGTCCTCGAGCAGAGATCCCATTTGGCTCAGGCTTGGACGGTACAGGCCGGGAATGGAGAGCAAGCGGTCGCAGAGGGCTCGTTCGGCACTTGCAATCAGAAAGCCCGTATTCCCGATTTTAATTCGCCGCATTCCGAGGGAATGGTATTCCATAGGGACTCGTTCGTAGCGAAACAAACCGAGGGGAGTATGAAAGTCTTTGGGTGGCTTGGGTCCCGTACTCGTCACTGCAGTAACTCGCTCCGGGATCAGGCCATGGTGGGACAAGGCCCACTCACCCGATACGATGGAGGGGCCGTAAATCAGGTTGGCCAGGATTTCCATTTGCACGGGGCGCTTCCGCCACGCCTCGCCCCAAACATAGAGGCCCTTCTTGACTCGGATGATATGGCCCTGCTTGAGCAGTGAAGTGACCTTCTGGCGTGGATTTACCAAGGAGGACAATGCGGACATGAGAATGCCGTAGTCGAATTCCTCTAGGGGAATTGTAGTCCGCAGAGAAGGTGTCATGTTGATAATATAGTTCAGTATGTATTAAATAATAAGACATACAGAAATAAATTATCAGTCAGCAGCTCGCTGGGGCGATTGCATCTGCCCCAGTAAATTGTATTTGGATGCTTGAACTCCGTAAATCGCTCTGCCATTGGGGAGTGGCTTTTTGATCGGGCTTGGCATCGTGGGATCCTGTCCGCCTGACGCTTGGTAATCGACCGGAATTGAGGCTCCGGCACATTCCGTGGCGCAGGATGCAGGCAGGGAGATCGAGTATGTCCGTCCTCCATAGAGCAAGGAGTCATTCACATCCCATACCCGGATTTTTTGCGGGTCGGGTAAATCGGCGCGAGGCAAGATGAACATTTGTCCCATGTCGCCTTCCATTTGGGACTTTTGCCACAGGTCTTTTCCGTTTACATCCAGGCCAACCCATTGATCCACCCCATGGATTCCGTTGGGTAGATTGGTCACCAAAATTCTGCGCCATCCGGGTTTAGAGCCTTGTGTGTAATGAATGTGGATGTCCCCAATTCCGGCGGGCGCCGAAGTGAAGTGCCACTTGACTTTGCGGTTGTTGTAGTTTGTGGTGATCCAGGCGCCCCCTTGAAAGAATGCATAAGGAGCAATGGAGTCACCGGAAGGAAAGCGAAAGTGGTTCAACGCAGGAGTGTGGATGTCGAGGTGGCCAGGATTGTCGCGGCACCAGGCGTTATTGTCCGAGCATTGGTCGGTCACGATGGCTTTGAGGATGGCTCCATTGCGGCCGTCCGCAACCCAGCCCGTCCCTCCGCCACAGATGGGACTTCCGGCTTCACCGCCATTCGCCACGGTGCAGTCATCGCCAAGCTCCACTTCGATCCAGCGTCCACAATTTCTGCCATTGTCGTAGGTGCCCAACCAGACCGTGTCCGCGCCCATCAAGGGGCGGTTTCCAAAGGCTCCCGGTGCGCGATAATCGCCGGGGGAATCAAAAACATTGAGCGCCACATAATCCAGGGAGTTCTCTTCCGCTAGGATGGCTTCGGGTACGCCGCAGGCGCCATAGGGGTAGCCAATGGCCTGGAAGTGCGTGGCAACGCCTTCGTGGAGGAGCTGTGAGTATGCCACCAGGGGAAAACAAAGGAGCAAAAAAATTCGAAGCATGGGGTTTCCTTTTGCTTTGAATATAAACCCTTGTGAGAATATTTAGTCACAGAAAAATTGAAGGGGAATGGTTCTGTTTTCGAGTGTTCCTCGGCATCGGCAATGTTATCATGCCCGGGACAAGCGTCGCTTTGTGTTGCCCTTGGATTGCGACCGGCCTTGGTGATTCCCTAATCATCAGAGATCCCGCCCCGTCTGCTTTACTGTTGTCCCGTGAGCCTATTTTCTTAGGAGAAACTCAATCAAAGAGGACCTCCGATGAAACGCTTGCTGCTGCTTGCTTCAATGACTCTCAGTCATGCCAGTTTTGACCAGGACTTCTTCAGCCTGATTAACCTGAATACTCCGGGAATGGAATCCATACGAACTCAGGTACAGACCGGGAATTTCGATGGTGCGTTTGATTCCTATCGGGATACCTTGCTCCTGCGCCTCCGCAGAGCGGACCTCGGGGAGTTTGGATGGCATTCCTACCAAACCCATCCTCGCCCCCTCAGCTTTGCCTTACGCTTGGTGGATTCCTTGAGCGAAAGCGCCTACGTGACCCAAACCCTAGGGGTGGATTTTATGGATACCCGAAGGATGAGCGGAAAGTCAGGAACCATTGGCACCATTCGCTGGGACACTCCCCTAACCGGAAAGGATGACTACAGCTGGTTCAAGCAATTTACCCCACTCACCGTAAAATACCACCAAACTCGCTCTACCCTATACCTGGACAAGTACATGGAGCTTGCCTCCCAATTTGCCACCAATCAAAAAATCCAGGTGCTCGCCCTGCCCGTGGCAAATCAAAAGCAATTCAACTGCAACTATAGCCAGGACGCCCAGACTGCGCTCAATCAAGGTTTCCGCATCAGTCAAATCGTCCGTCAAATTGGACTTTTGGCAAAGTCCATGGCCACAACGGACCCTAAGCCTACCTGGGCAGATGTCCTCCGTCCCAACCGGACTACTCTTCCGGCCACACGAATGGATCTGATGGATTCCCGGCAGCTTGCGCACATCGTTTATAGTCTGATTGTGGATCACCCCTATTCCATGTTTGCCCGGTTTGAGAATGCCGGAGCCGTCCCCAACCAACGCTTTGAAGGGCTCTCCGCCCTGATGCAATACCCCCTTCTATTTCCGGAATTCAAAACCATACAGAGTGACCTTGGGCCCAAGGTCGATGTAGCCATGGTTGATTTTGCTCAGGGGAATTTCTTTGCTGATGGCGCGATGCTTGAACAGTCTTTCAATTACAACACCGGGGATCTAGGGGGCATCGAGGATCTCAACCGCCTTTGGCAAGGCACCACCCCTTGGCCTGGAATCCTCGCCCTCCAAAAAGGGGAGCTCTATTTTAGACGACTCCTCGCGGCATCATCGCTCCCCATGGGGGGACTACCCCGCAATGGGAACAGCTCCTTCGCCATCCCGGATTCGGGGTGGACCCATAGCCCGGTCCAAGCCTCGTTGCTCACCGGTGCCCGGAATTCCTTTACCGGACAAATTGCCGATGCAGGAAAGGATACCGTCACGGATGTCATTCAAGGTAAGCTATGGGGATCATTGACGTCGGTAATCCCATTCTCCTCCGTAGCCTTTCCTCACATGGGCTATTATAGCCTCCGCAAAAATTGGACTCCGCAATCCCCCTATTTATGGATGAACGGAGCTCGCCAAAGCCGAGGGCACGACAGCCCAGATGCAAATAGCATCCAAGTGTCCGCGTTTGGCAGATCCTTTCTGATCGTTGCCGGAGTCCAGTGGTATAGTACCGCAGATTGCCCCGCCAGCCTGCAGGCCGAGTTCGGTGCATTCAATAAATATTTTGATGAGAATTCTACCTGGAAAGCCAACACCATTCTGGTGAACGACTCGTCACAAAACCGGGGCGGGGTCGCGGTGGAGGCTTATTCCACCTACAAGTCGGGCCGCTTTCATACCTCCGATGCCATGGACCTCGTCGAAAGCACCTACGACCAAGGGTTCCAGTAGATTACCGATACCAAACACTTTCGCCGGGTGGTTTTCATCAAAGCCCTAAATGCCTGGATTATTCATGACCAGCTCACCAATAGTGGAACAACCAACCGGGCCTATACCCAACTTTGGAACTACTCGCCAGAATTTTCGGAGAATCAGGTGGTCATTGATGCCACCGCAAAGATGGTGAGGACTCAAAGCCCCCAGGGACCCAATCTGGAGGACCATATTTTTGCCACCCAGCCACTCACCTTCAACAAATATTATGGGGCCAAAGGCACGCGATACCTCGGGTGGTACAAAGCGGGCCTGGGGGGAAGCCCCACGGCCAAGAACGATGTCCATGTTCGCTTCAGCGGGAAAAATGCCGAGATATTAAACCTCTTCGTTGCTCAGCCCGGAGCGACCTCCACAGTAGCTTCAAAAACCGACTTGTCTAATTCGACGATGGTGGGGTTCGATGTCTCCTTTAAAAATGGAGACCGGCTGGAATACCGCGCTCTTCGCGGAACGAGCCAGGCCTCCATCAAATATTCCCCTGCGGGGAATGTAGCGGTGGCCGGAATGGAGCTATCCAGCTCAGACAGCCTGCTCACAGCCATTCCATCCGCCACCAAGCTTTCCTTTGGTTCTTTTGCGTTCACCAGCCAAGGAACGACTTGGAGTGCAGCTGAAATCGCTCAACCGGACCAATTTTCCTGGAGCAATGCAGCCCTTCCGGTGCCCTCCTATTTTTCCAGAGCCATGCGGACTGAAAAATCCCCCGGACCCGTTACGATAAATCCCCAGCGCCCTAGGCACCAAGGAAAAGACAAAGCGATTTCAGAGATCCGCTATAACCTGTTAGGAAGGACTCTTAGATAAGTCCAATGCAGTTTAGCAATGCTAAGGCAGCGTAAGGGAATAAACGGTACATAAATTCGCCGAGAGATTTTTTCGATCTGCCGAGGCGCTCCCGCAGGAACTAGCAGGGGGCTCCTAATTCCGAGGACGGCAACGAAGGTGGGCGGAAAAAGATCCGGCGAG
>CAIRAY010000043.1 GCA_903876665.1 uncultured Fibrobacterota bacterium
AGCGGTGCAACTTCCGTGAATTCAGGTACTTTGAATGTAACCGGTTCCCTGGCCAGTGGGAGCGCGGTGACGGTTGCGAATGCCACAACCTTGGCGGGCAATGGCACCACAGCGGGGACTGTGATGATTCAGGATGGTGGTCTTATGGCTCCAGGTTCTATGGGGGCTGGAACTTTGAATACGGGTGCGTTCACCATGGGCAGCACATCGGTCCTCAATATGGATTTGGGAACGTCAAGCGACTTGGTTGCGGTCACAGGTGCTTTGACTTTGGATGGAATCCTGAACGTAACTGCGGGGGCAGGCTTCACGTATGGCGTATATCCCTTGCTGAGCTATTCCGGGGCATTGGTCAATCGCGCACTGGTCACAGGTACCATGCCAGCTGGGTACAGCTATACCGTTTCCGCCACGTCGAGTCCGGTTACTCTTCGTGTCAGCGTTTCTCCCCTAATTACATCGGATGGAGGAGCTGCAACGGCCTCCATCAATGTTGTAGAGAACCAGAGTGCTGTGACAACCGTCGTTTCTATCGATGCGGATGGAGAAACTCCATTATATAGCATTACGGGTGGGTCAGATGCAGGCCAGTTCAGCATTGTTGCAGGGACCGGTGTCTTGACTTTTTCCACTGCACCAAACTATGAGATCCCCACCGATTTTGGTGCCGACAATGTTTATGATGTCCAAGTTACGGTTTCGGATGGCTATGGTGGGACGGATCTTCAGGATATCTCGGTCACGGTTTCCAATGTAAATGAAGCTCCCCTGAGTGTTGACAGTATTCAAGTGAGCATGCTGGATTCAAAGCGGGGGAGGATCTATTCATCCAAAGTAAATAGCATTCTGGACACGTTATCCATCCCTAGCGGTGCGCAGGTCACCATGACGAGTCACTTTGTTGATCCCGAAGGTGATCCCTTTGTTTTCGCAATTTTGCAAGCGCCAGCGGGGTTGTTGGATTCTTCCTATGTCCCTGGATTTTTGCGCATAAAATGGACTCCAGTTCTGAACGCAAATGACAGCATTCGCCTCGAAGCAACGGATTCTGCAGGAGCAAAGGATACCCTTATAATCCGGTTTCGTAGCCTTTCCAATTTGGCACCACAATTTTCAAGTGGAATGGTTTTAGCTACCGACAAAGCCAATAATGTGCTTCGATCCATTCCACTAAGTCTCCCATCCACCAGCATTCCGCGAAATGCCAGCCTCAATATTCACATTGGCTTTGACGATCCTGAAGGAGATGCATTCGAGCTTACTCCCCTCAACATACCCACAACGGTAAATTGGTATTCCGAGAATTCCCAGATTCATTTGAACTGGCAAAACCCAGGCAATGCCGATACTTCATTTTCCATTATGGCTACAGATGATCTTGATGCGATTGACACGGTTTTCTTTTCGCTAAAGTATGGCAATTCGCTTCCTGTTTCGCTATATATATCCAATCCGAAACAAGTAAAATCCCCATTACCCTACCTTCATTTCTTTGATCTCCTTGGACGACGTGAATGAGAATAATGAATCCGTTTTTTTTGATTCCCTTTTGGTTCGCCATTTGCGCATATTCTCAAGCTGGCGTGTATTTGTCATCTGATGATATTGAGGAAATTTCAGATCCTGAAAGAATAGCCAATACAAGCTTCCTGTATCGTGTCGGAGAAAAAGCAGATTCGCTTCGGTTTTACCGGGTGTTCATGAGCAACATGCTCTACGGCACAAAAAATACGTTTCAATGGCCGGCCGATCTCGAAGGTGCGCAGCGATACCGGTTGCCACTTTTTAACAGCCGTGAAGCCACACGCAAAAAACAAATGATTTCCGAAATGATATTCAATGATCGTTTGGTGTTGTCAAGCGATGATTCTCTTTATTATCTAAAGGGAGGTGATGTGGTCCCTCTAAAAAGGATTCCGGGTCCTGGGATTGCCTTTATTACTTCCTCCCCTGGCGCCAGCTACCTAAAGCTTGACGCAAAAGGGGGGCTTGTTGAAAAGTCCCTTCCTGCCTTTTATTACACATTGAATGACACTACCCAGATATGTTTTATTCGGGCGGACACCAAGTTGTCCATTGAATTGAACCCCTATACGCCTTTGGGGCAATTCCGTATAGAAAATATTGTCCTTTCTCCTTACCCGGAAGTTCATCTACCCGCACGCCCTGTCTTGGAGCTCCCAGCCAAAGCCGAAGTCGATTCTGCAGGACTGCGTGGGGTTGATAGCCTAACCGCTGTTCTACAAACATGGATTGCCGAAGACTCTCTTCATATCAATCAATTTGTCGATTCGGTTCAGAAACAACTGGTTACCCAAATTTCAAAAACCAAATATGAAACCGATCAAGCTTATATCCGAAGAGCGGATTCCTACAAGCAAGAAGCCCGACTCTTGCTCCAAAAAATTGCAACGTGGAATCGTGTTGACCAACTCCTGTTTCCCCTGCAACAAAAACGGAATATTTTTCAATCCTATCGGAAGCAACAGGCCATTAATCTTGCCAATGAAGAATTTAAACGCACCCAGGATTTTCGCACTCAATTGCTGAACCATCACCTATGGAACCGACTATTTGCTTCGGCGTATTGGACTATCGGACGCAACATGGATCAGAGCTTCGCCAACCCAAGTCCCACAATGCTTTCTGGCGGAGGGGTCCGGTTGGATTGGATTGGGCGTCTCTATCGCAAAACATCCCTCATAACCCACCTTGAGGGCTCCTTGAGCGCTTGGCGATTTCAGGAACAAGAAAACCGCTTTAGCACCCAGAAATCTGGCGTATTGGCTTTTGAAATCGGAATCCCAGTCGGTATAGCCCCTGCAGGGAATTACACGCTCGATACCACCTCAGGCCTTGTCATTCAAGTTTCAGCGGGCCCAGCGCTTGCGTTGCGGAATACCGAACTCGTTAGAAACTCCGGAGCAGAAAGTAAAAAGACCTACGCCATTGGAGGCGCAGGCAGTCTCAGTCTATTCTTTGCAGGAATGCCAATTATTGTCAGCCTTGACTATTCCTACTTCAACGATAAGCTTGGCGACTTTGCCTTACGAGTCGGCATACCGCTTTATCGAAGGGAGGCCAAATGAAATACCTTTATCTTCTCGTTTTCTGGTTCTTTTCCTCTTGTTCTGACTTTCACCTTGGGTATACACCAGGGGGAAACCCAGCCCCTCCGATCTTCTTGACAGATACACTAATAGACACCACAATCGTCGCATCGGATTCCGTAATCGTTCGCCTTCGGTACAATTCTTCAGACACGATTCTCGATAGCACGTTCTATTTGCGTTCCGGGAATTATGCGGAGCTGGGATATTCGATTCAAGGGTCCGGAAACCTCGATTCAATCTTTCTGTACGGTCTTGTGGTCACTACAGAGGCCATTTCCTTTTCGACCAATATGGAGAATTCCCGCTTCCATGCTCTTGACAGCATCAGTCATGTTACCGCAGGAAATGTCGAAAGATTTCAGCTAAGTGTTCCGGGGATTCCCTCGCAGTCCTATGGGTTGCGCATATATAACAACGGCCCTAGTGATCTGAATTTGGGCGCCTTGTTATTGGTTGGGCATTCTAGCCCCGACTCCTCCGCAACATCGCAAATTGTTGCAACTCTACAAGAAGTTCGCGAGGTGGTGTTGCGTAGTGCCTATAATGTTTATGCGAATACCCAGGTTTGGACTCCGATCCCGGTGATGCCCGGCGACTCCATCATTGGGTCGCTCCGTCTTGATCCAGGTTTACAGGCGTTCATAATCAACTCCGCAGAAATGGCGGATTTGACCATGAATGGGAATCAGGCTATTGGCTCTTGGAATTCACAGAACAACGCCAGATCGATCAAGCTGAGTATAGATCAGCCCGACACCTTGTACTATTTGGTGAAAAATGATTCAACGGCAAATCTGGGGGTTTCCGATACGATCCGCCTCGTTCACAAATTGTAATTCCTATTGAGCCTGGATCGAAATAATCTCATCACGACGTACACCAATGATCCCAATCATGGTGCGAATGCGGAGAACCTTTTCTTCGGGGAGGGAAAGGACCTCTCCGGTAAAGGTTTTTCCATTTTTCAAATCTACACGAACAAAGGAATGCAGACCCGGACCAAAGGAAGGAGGTGGAGCCTTTATGGAGGACGTTGTCGTTTCGAGTGGCTTTCGGTCGCGAATTATGGAGAGCGCGGAAATTTCAAGATCGCGAATCACCGCAATCGGTACTGCAGAGTATGCGTCTTGTGGTAAAGATTTTGTTGTTGCTAAATTTTGTCGCCCCATGGAGACCAACATGGTGTCGCCCAATGATTGGTTAATTTGTTCAGCAAGCGCCTCAATCCGTTTTCCATTGGTGATTTGCGTACCCATCAAGTATACTCGCCGATTTGCGTCACGGGCTAGAGAGTCGTTGCCTGCGACTTTGATTGCCCCCAAATAGTTTTTGAGCGCCTGTCCCTTGTTGCCAATTTCTTCTTCGCAAAGTCCGCGCACCATCAAGACTTCTGCTTGTTCCGCTGGGCCAGCCTGATCTTCGGGTTTTAATGAGTTGAGTAAAGCATTGCACTGCATCAACAAGGGCATTTTGCGCGCCCGAACCAATTCAGGAAGTTCAGCATTCAAAAGGTTTTTTTGCTCCAGAACAATCTGATCCAAATGTTGTAATAACAAACTGGCGGTTACCCCTTGATCGTTGTGACGATTTTGAGCAATAACTCTTTGATATAAATCCTTCGCTTTAGGTATCTCACCCAATAAAGCTAGGCAGTATCCCTTATGAAGCAATAGGACTCCTAGTAAAACGGGGTCATGAATCATCGGAGCGGTTTTGTCATAAATATCAAGGGCTTTCTGATATTCGCGGATTCGCTCTAATCGAAACGCCATGCCTAGATAATCTAGGGATTGCATTTCAATCCATTCTACCAAAAGGGGCTTGCCAATCGTTTGTCGTAGCGTATTTACCACATTTAGACTTACACGATCAAGAATGTCGACAACCTTTAGGTCAGAAAAGTCGTTTTCTGTACGGCTATCCAGCAAGTGGGAAATTTCAAATTCATTCCAATCCGAGCTACTACGGTCAATCTCTTCAAGATATAGCTTGCGTTGGTCCACAAAGCGCGCAACTAAGTACATGCGTGTGAGATTCCCCTCAATGAACTCTTGCTTTTGTAATTGCCAAGCAATTTCACTCAAGTTCATTCGAAGGCTCGACCAAGCAATTACCACTGTCAGCCCAATAATCAAGGCGGCCAGCGGCGTCAATAGCCGGTTCATTTTTGCTCAACTCCAGGCTTATAGGCCACGGCTTGATTGCGGCCAGCCTTTTTTGCTAGGTATAGGGCTTTATCGGCGCATTCAATAAAGGCAACTTGTAGATCAGTAGATTCAACAGGGGCGCCTCGCAGTGCGTCATGAATCTCCGCAACACCAAGGCTTACGGTTATTGGAAGTAGCCCCCCAGTCGGTAACTCAAAACGCATAGCCATTATTGCTTTGCGGATTTTTTCTGCAACACAAAGCCCTTGAGCCAAATTGGTTTCTGGCAATAAAAGGACGATTTCTTCTCCACCATAACGAGCGAGCACATCGGATGGGCGAACTAATTGGAGCAGGGTAGCTCCCATTTCGCGGAGAACTTTGTCACCACAAAGATGACCATGATTGTCGTTCACTTTTTTAAAGTGATCAACATCAAGCAGAATTAATCCGAGAGGACTGCCATATCTAGAGGACTGGGAAATATGCTTTGCCAAAAAGTCGAAGAAATGTCGGCGGTTGAACAAGCCTGTTAGCTCGTCCGTTCTCGCCATGTTTTCAATGCGGCTTTGGGCATTCTGTAGCTGGTCCATTTGTGATTGCAAACGCAAAAAATTTTCCTGCAACGCACCGGACATATGATTAAATCCTTCTGCCAAAGAGCCCAGCTCATCTTGGGAAAAAACGGTGACTTTTGCTGAATAGTCTCCCTTGGAAATCCGCTCGGTCGCTGTTCTCATGGCAAGGATAGGAGAGACCAGCAAGCGGAACAAGAACAAACCAAAAAAGGCATGCAACAACGTCAAGCCAATCACCGTCAAAAAAATCTGTTTATACAAATCCCGGTACTGAGTTCCAATTTCATCCAAAGATATTTTGGAATAAATGGTTTTGTCTTTGAGGCCAATTTGATCCAGGGGAATGTATACCTCAATAAATCTGCGATCCTGGCTCAGCAACAAGTGATATTCCACCCCTGAATTGCGCTCCAAAGCCCTTGCTTTTGATGTTTGCTCCTTATATCCCTTGGGTAGTATCATTGTCGCCGAGGACGCCATAATGCGTGCGCTATCTTGGTAGATCACGAAATTTGGCAATAACCTGGTTAACATTTCCCCAAGTGAAACCAAGGCAACAGTCTGGTCCTTGGCATTCAAGGAGCTGGCTTCGGAGGGCATGGGCATTTTGTGCAAACTGTTTACCGTTGAGGAAATCAATTCCTTAACCTGGTAACGTGAGTTATTGGAAATTAACTCAAGCTGGTTGAGGGAGATCACCCATGAGAAAATTCCAATACTGATAATGGAAAGCAGTAAATAGGAAAGCCCAACTTTGAATCGAATACTGCGAAATGAATGAATTTTGCCCATTGTGATTATTTTATCCTAAAAAATCGACAAACGCAAGAGGATTTGCCTTCGCCTAGGTCAGGTGAGTTCTTGTCCAGCCAAAGCCTATTTGCGTTTCCCGCAAAACTGTGATGATTCCAAAAAAACAGGAATTAAAATGAAAAAGGATTGACAAAATCAAAACCAGATATACTTTGGTAATGGTTAGGTGTGTTTCCAAAAAAAAAGGAAACAAAGTGCAAACAGACAAAACATTAAATATGGGGTATCGTTATGCATAATCGCATATTCATTCTTGTAGGCATTGCTGCGTTGCTTTTTGGGTGCCAAGAAAATGCAACGAGCATCAATGGTGACTTGTCTTCTAGCATCAATAATTATTTGTCGTCGGACGTGAATATCGACTTGTCGTCGAGCTCATTGGGTTTTTCTTCCGTTGAGCTGGCAAGCTCCTCCTTGGGTTCCTATTCATCCTCCAATATGGTTGTCGTTCCGGGATTGAGTAGTCAAGCTGCCCCAAGTAGCTCCAGTGCCGCCCCCATAGCCTGCAATGAGGCCTCGGCGATCTGGACGACCAATGACATCTATGGAAAGTACGAGCTAGGCGAGTCTTATGTCGCGCGAAACAATGTGTGGGGCGGTGACCGGGCAGGGTATGTCGCTGGCGAATCCATGTGGGTTGTGTCGGAGCGCTGCTGGGGTGCCAACGCCTCTCACCAAGAAGCGACGGGGCTGGTGAAGTCCTTCCCCAATATGCTCCGTGGCTGGGCCACCTGGGATGGCTACATCCGTCAAAATACCGGTTTACCTCTCAAGCTCAGCGAGATGACCAAGGCGAAGATTTATTGGAAAACGTCTGCGCCTAGTGCTCCAGGTGGGCGCTACCAAGGTCTCTGGGACATTTACCTCCACACGATCACCAATCCTAGCGCCACGCAGCTCTCGCACACCAATATTCAGATCTTTCAGCAGATTTACGATCCAAGTGGCTACGCCTCGGGCGAGGCCGCCAAGGGAGTTACCAAGACCTACGGTGGGATCACCTTCAAGATGAACATCATCAACGGAGCGACCATGTCCTCGACCAACAAGGTCATTACGCTGTTCATGGGACCATTTGCCAAGCCTAACATGGGAGTGCCTGAGGCATTGATTGATTTAAAGGCCGTGCTTGACGGCCTAAAGGCTGATGGCATCCTTGACCCCAATTTGTACCTGAGTAGTATCCAGCCCGGCTGGGAGATTATTGGGGCCGGAAAGTTTGTTACTCTTGATTTCTGGACTGCTCTTCAAGATGAGCCAGAGCTATAAGTCTCAATATTTCACGGCACAGCGCGACCCAGCAAATCACGCAAAGGAATGGATAGGTTCCCCGTTGATGTTGTTGCCGCGCGAGGACGGGGGACTCTCACTTGAGTTTGTGCCTCCCGATACTCGTAGGCGCCCATATCGATTGCCGAGCCAGAAGGTCTCTGTGCATTGTCAAAGTCGAATATTGGCGCGGACTGGGTTGTTCCCGTATTGATCGCCGGTGAACGAACTGTCAGGTGAAAATCTCCACTGGCCGAGGATTGGAACAAGGGGGCCGTAGTGACCGAACCTACACCCCCCATTCCGTTCTTGATCACACCCTGGAAGAGATTGTTTTCAATGGTCATTTGTGATACGGACAGGGTCCCCGCAATGACTCCGCCATATTGCGGACTGGAGACAATGTTGTTGCGAATAACAACGTTGATGGCTTCCGGGTTGCTTATGGAGAGGCTTGGAGCCCAGGCGTCGGTGGAGCCATTATTGAAAAAGGTGTTGTTGATTATGTGGATTCCACTCATATAATGACTCCCTGCAACACCGACCCAATTCGTCATTAAAAGGCCTTCCATTTTTGAATTGTAGACCAGGTTGTTGAATATGCGAATGTTCTCCAGGCGACCGCCGTTTTCAGAGGCTAGGACAATTCCTCTTCCGCAGTTGCGGAATATATTGTTGTAAATGTCGATTTCGCTGTTGGTGCCGTCCCAGGCATCGACATACATGCAGAGCTTATTGTTATCGACAATGTTGTGATGGATTGTCCCCCACTTGGAGCCTCCCTTGGCGTCAATTCCTTCGGCTCCAATGGTTTGGGTGGGACCATCCGAGACATGGTTGTTCTTGATTTCAAAGGTATCCACCCCATGGACGCTGATGTTTTCTTGCGTGCCGGATGCACCCGTGGTAGCCTGTTCCACTTTATTCCCATCAATGGTGATATTGGTGTGATTGGAAAATGCGATTCCAGAACCGACCGTGTTGAACGTGGTACAGCGCTCCACCACAATATATCCCGGCTTGGAGGTCGCTCCCCATGCGCCCCAATTTCCAATCCCAAAATAGTCGGAGTTCTGCACTTTCAGACCGGAAATCCGAAGGAAACTTTGTTCATTGGTGGCAAAAACGGCGTTGCTCGTGAGTGGAGAAATTCCGCTACCATCGATGATGGGTGTTTCTCCAGGATAGTCCTTGAAGGTGATGTACTGGCTTTTTGTTCCGCTGTTTTGCACCACAACTTGCTCGTGGTAAACGCCTCCGCGAATCAGCACGGTGTCACCAGCCACAAGGGTGCTGGCGGCTTTTTGCACCGTCCGCCACGGTGAGGTTTGCGTCCCGGGGTTGGCATCATTTCCCGACACCGCAACAGAAAAGACTGTTGCGTGGACCTGGAGGATTGTAAGCAAGCACAGAGCCTGGAAAGAGAAGAACTGGATTTTTCCGGTCATGATTCTACCTCGGGAAGATGCGCTACCTGTAGATGTTCCCATTATTTTCCTAATTTGGCAACAAAGCCGGAGCTATTGACTCGTCCGAGCAGATCCCAAACCTTGATGGCGTTGGATTTCTGGCCTTCTGGGACTTTTGTTACCTGCCTAGGGGATACCGCCTTGGCCAGAGTGGTCACATAGGTTAGCTTCCAGCACTGGCTCTGCCCATTCACCCAGTCCCATTGTTGGATGTTGCCCCCATCGGAAGTGGAGAATGCGCCGACCTCAAGAACCTTGTTGCTGAGTTTGCTCGTGATTTTGAAGGTGCCATTGGTCAACTTTTCAATCTTCCAGAGCTGGTTGTCTGCGCCGGTTTTACTCCATTGGTGTACATTGGCGCCATTTATGGTGGAGTATCCCGAGACATCCATGACCTTATCGGTGTAAATATTCCTGATAAAATAATAGCCATTGCCTGCGGGCTCCAATTTCCATTGCTGGCTGGGCCGGTTCAGGAGGCTCCACTGATGGATGTTGGCTCCGTTCGTGGTGAATTCATTCTCAACAGAAGCCGCCTTGCTGCTCAGAATGTTTGTCAAATAGTAGACTCCGTTATCGATAAAACCTGTTGTTGATGGAGGGGGGATAAGGGTGAGCGTCCAGCGCTGATTGGTTCCCGTATTGGACTCCCATTGGAGGATGTTGGATGTGCCTACTTCCAGGTTCACCATTTTTCCGCTAAACTTGTTCATGATTTTGTACGAGCCATCGCTTTGTTTGATGAACATCCACAGCTGGTTTGCGTTTCCGAGGTAGCTCCATTGGTGAATGTTTGCGCCATTGGCAGAGGAAAATTCCGAGACATCAAGGGCCTTGCCACTATGGAGGGCGATGATCTTGTAATAACCACCGGCGACGGGTTCGATTTTCCATTGCTGGGAGTTTGCGCTGTTCCATGTGCCCGCCTGGACATTTCCGCCGTCCAAAGTCGAGGCCAGAGCGACTTCCATTACTTTGCCATTAGCCAGCGTGGTGAGTTTGTATGTGCCTGCCGCAATTACGGATGCCGTGGGTGCTGTTATCGTGGTGGCAAAGCTGCTGAATTTCATTTCTTCCAAAGTCAGCATGCTGGGGTGGTTCAAGAAGGCGTCTCCATTGAGATTGCCAACCTCGTGCCACTCCGATACAAGGGCTCCATTGGTGCCACAATACATGGAGTTTTGAACATATTCATTTTTTCGGAGACCCCACCAGGAATCCCAGGTTTGGATGAACATGACATTGGGGTTATTGGCCTTGATGCTGTTGATGGATAGCTTCCAGTCTCCGGGAGGCTCGCGCCAGGCTCCACATACGCTTCCGCTTCGCACGCCTGCTTCCGAAAGGCCGATCAGCTTTCCGGTGGTTACGGACCAGTCATAGAGATCGAATTTGCCCTGATGGTAGCTCTGCTCATACCAGGTCGGAGCGATCATGTCCACGTAGTCATTGCCTGGGTACCAGTTATTGGCGGAAAAATATTGCCACACGCCGGGAGATGTTTCCATGGGGCGATTGGATTCCATGGGAGCCCACACCCAGATAATATTGTCAAGTCCTTGGGCATCAAACATGGTTTTCATTTGAATCCACATGTTCTTGAAGCTGACCTTCTCCTTTTCAAATTCACTATTAGTGAAATCACCATACCAATTGTGACTGCCGTTCATTTCCACATAGGGGCGGAACATGAACACGACTCCGGCGGCCTTCAGTTTCTTGAACCCGTCAATGAGTCCCTGCCAGCGCTTGCGTTCCGCGGTAGCCTTCCATTGCACCTTTTCCGGGGAGGTGGTATCAACCTGCCAAACTTTCCAGGATGCGTCATGTCCACAAAAAGAGGTGGGGTGAATCAAGGTTAAGCCACCTTTGTTCCACTGGTCTACAACGCCTTTTACATCGGCATCGCTAAAAATGAACTGGCCATCGGTGCCGCAGCCCATGCCACGTCCCCAGCTTCCTGCTTCTTTGCCATACTGCGTAAGAACTTTGGCGCGGTCCGTATAGGTCTCATCAAAAATCCCAGAAATGATTTGGCCATTATTCTTAACGGAGTTCATCCAGCCCATGACTTGGCTTTTGGTCACAGTGGAGGATACGGTCGATGGAGGGGTGATGGCTGTGGGTGGGACCACAGGAGGTGCAGCCTGGTATTCAAATGCTCCAAGGTCGAACGCGCTCCCAGAGGGGCGTGGCTTGCCATCAAAATCAAAGGCCGGCGCAAAAAGTGACGATCCCTTGTTTGCCGCTGGGGATGTGGAGGGGATGTGAAAGTCGAAGGCAGAGGCATTGATAAATTGTGGATCTGCACTGACCACATTGATGCCCGCATTGGGGTTGACTTTGGCTTCGCCCCAAACCAGGTTGTTTTCGATCACAAGACCCGCGCCGCTTTGGCTGACTGCAATTTGAGCGTCCACATTGTTTGCGACTAGGTTGTTGCGGACCACGACGCGTATTGCTTCTTTGTTGGCAACCAGAATACCGCTTCCCCACCAGGTCTTGCCATTGCCTACGACCGTGTTGTTGATGAGGGTGATATCTTCCATGTAGTGAGAATATCCGCTCACAAAGTCGCTGACCATCATGCCGGGACCCTGGGTATTGGCGTAGACGAGGTTGTTGTGCAGCGTGATGCGCTTGGCGGTGCCTCCCCATTCACAGGAGACGACCATTCCCGTGCCGTTGTGATGGACTCGGTTGGCATAGACCTGGATATCCTGCGCGGTCTTGTCCCAGGAGTCCACATAGATGCCCATTTTGGCGTTGCGGACCTCGTTGTGGTGCACCGTGCCATTGCGAACGGCGCCTTTGGTGTCAATTCCTTCGGCGTAGGTCCCGTCCACTAAATTGTACGCAACCTCGAAGCCATCTACGTCAGAGAGAGTCAAGGCCTCGTTGACATAGATTCCGCTGGGGGAAGAGTTGTTGGCTTTTTCGATGGTGCTGCGGGTAACCTTGATGTCGCTGATAGGGGCTCCCGCGCCCATCATGCTGATTCCTGAAAAGTATGTGTTGTATGTGCTACAGCTATCAATGACCAGGTGGCTACTGCCAAAGCCCTGGATACCGGCCCAGGAGGAATTGATCACCCGGAGGCCTTGAATTTTGATGTATTGCTGGGCCTGGATAAAGACCATGCCGACCAGGTCGGTTGACCAGTTTCCTGTGGGTCTTGCCACTCCAAGGCCATCAATGACAGGCTTCTCCCCTGGCGATGACTTGAAGACGATCGGGCTTGCTTGCGTGCCACTTTTCCAGATGGCCAGCGGCTCTTTGTAGGTGCCACCATGGATTTGCACCGTGTCTCCTGCAACGGCGGTCGCGCCCGCCTTGGTGAGGGTCCAGGGCTGGGTGACTGTTCCTGGATTGTTTGCGTTGCCTGTGGGTGAGGCGTGGAAGGTTCGGGCGGAGAGCGCCAAGGCGCTTGCGAGAATGATCGGGAGTATCTTCATGGTGTCTCACTTCCGGGAATAGGGTGGGGCTTCAATAGCTTGAAACTATTTCCGGAAGTGCCCAGGAGGATATCCAAACTCAATGGGCACGGTAAACACGAAACATGAAATACGATCTAAAATAGGGTAAAAATAGCTGATATCTAAGCCAAAACTCATGAATATGGGTAAACAAAAGATTGCGAAAAGAAATCCAATACTGGGTATGGGAAAATACCCGGTATTGGATTTTGGCCAGGACTAAAGCTTGGAAAAAACAGTTTTACCGATGGTTATGGTTCCATTGCGGATTTCCAGCATATAGTTTCCCACACCTAGTTGGTGAACATCCTTGATCCATACCCGGTTCGCACCGGGGAAAATATTCTGGTCATCCCATCGGCGCACAATTTGGCCCCTGGCGTCCATCACCTGAAACTGGAGAATCCGAGGCCGCGTGGACTGCACCCAGTTGAAGTAAACATCGCCTTGCTGATAAATCGGGTTCGGGGTAACGCGTACATTGGAGACTGGGCCCGAAACAGAAGAGCTAGATAGGGGAATGAGGCTGGATGAAGACGATGGCGCCTTGGCGCTGGACGACGCCATGGAGCTCAGTGCCCTGGATGACGAAGACGATGGCGCGGTGGATGATGATGATAATTTGATTACGATTGCATACAAGTTCTTCATTGTTTTTCCAATGTCATTCCCGGTAGGCATCGTCACAATGATTTTGGTTCCTGTAGCCAAAGCTGTGGCACCAGGTCCTGTGTAAGCTCGATTGACATTCACGGTAATGGTATTGCCTGCCAAGTAGAGCGGATCAGCAACAGAAATGACGAGCCCAGAAGTTGCGTTTTCAATCAGGACGATTGCAGGCTTGTCTGTTGAAACTACGAGCCCGCCCGCAAGAGTCACGGAGGATGCCTTGTAAAATACGATCCCGTGCTTTCCTAGGGCCGTGTTGCTTACGGATTGTGCCAGCGTGTCGTTGCGGTTGACCAGGAACCCATGGCTTGTGGAAAGTGTTGTCATTTGAGCAGGACTCTGGTTCGGGACAACGATGTACTGATAGGTGCTGTTGTTGGGCGTTTTGCCGTGATCCAGCCAAAGACTGAACACATCATAGGCTTTTGGCGTAGCATCTCCCGTACCAATTCGCGACCAGGAGCCGGTTTGTTGCTTCTGCTGCACAGTTACTGTGCCTCCGCCTGGAAAGATGTAGCCGACCCCATCATGCTGGGCCCATTTTAGATTGGTATAGGTCATGCCTGCGACGGTTTGTGCAACGGAACTCCCATTATTTACCGTCACTATCCCATTCAGGTAGGATTGATTGACCGAGGTGACCACGCTATTTGTTTTTGTGGCAGTAATGCCCGCGCCCATGCAGAACATGGCATCTCCCATGAAAAAGTAGGATTTGTAGGTCTTGATGGATTGGTAGGCTCCATGGAAGCTCAGGACGCCCGCATTGCCTGAGCTGACGCCACCGCCGAAATCATTCAACCCCAAAAAGGTTGCAGGGCTTTCATAGGTAACGCCCATCTCCGTGGTGGTTCCTGGGATGCGGCTAAAATCCCATACTGGATAAATGTTGTTGTATTCGCCTCCGCGGGTGTTGATGTTGGTGGAGCCCAAAGGAAGATTGTAGCCGGTAATGTTTTCTTCGTTCATATTTTCGGTCCCGATTGTCCTTTTGCTGATTACCTTTGCGGATAGGTAATACGTAGGGCCACGCTGGGCCATAAAATCAGTTTTCCAAAAGTGGCGATTCCCGGAATAGGCAAAGGCCCCGCCATTTCGATGGGCCTTGAATGCCAAGTACTGCGTAGCCCTGCTGGGATCAAGCGTGGCCATTTTGTCCAGAATCCAGGTACCCATGGCTCCGGTGCTATTGTTGCGCGAAATGTTGCGACCCACGCTGCCGAAATCCATGTTGTTTTTGTAGGTCAACCATTGATGCCCTTGAAGCACTAAATCGGCAAAGCGCTGCACTCCGGCCACGGTCCAGGCCGGCCTAAAGGTGGTCCCGTTGGAAAGCTCAATATGATTCACAATGTCCCCGATAAACCAGAGACCATATCCACCGGAATATAGCTGGGACCCATGCTGATGAAATGCGTAATCGCGTTTGATTCCTTCACCCGTTCCTTCCATGAGATTCAACGTCGTATTCATCCAGGTAAATGCGGTGTTGATCGTGGCGAACTGGTCTTCTACGCAACCTTTGATAATGCTGTTGTGCGCAACCCAAATTAAATTCTCTCCTTTATCCTCAAATTGCATGGATTTTCCATCGGCAGATTTTTGCGTCAAGCCATCTTTCATTTGCACCGAATACTTGAGTAGCTCGGTTTTGGTGATTTGCCCTTTGAGGAGGAGCAAAGAGGAAATGTACGATTCTGGGTAGGCGATATAGGTGGCATACCAATCGTGATTCCAATTGAAGAATTCATCATGAGGCCGGCCTAAATTGTTGTTCAGGGCTAAGCGAATTTTTGCGAGCAAGGCGGTGCTCCTGTAGAGGCTCGCATCACCGGTCTTCACGTACGCCAGGGCCATGGACCGGGTGCGCTCCAAGTGATTTATGGGAGAGTAGGACTGGGGAACGGTGTTGGTGACAAGGTAATTGATGTCGGGCCAGGTTCCATCGGACTTGAGGGTGGCCACCCAACTTTTTACCTTGCTTGCGTCGTAAGTCCTGCTGAGTTCGGTTTTGAGAAGTCGTTTATAGACGGTATCGACATCTGCCTGTTGCGCCACCACGGGCAAAGCGAACAATACGAGGCCGATGCCCAGAACCTTTTTGATCCAGGTGAATGCATTCATTGTTGTCTCCGGTTTATTTGATTTGGTTTCGCCCCAATAGATCCCAAAGCCTAGCGTCATTCCCGGGGCGGAAAGAGCTCGATAAACTATTCGCTCGAATCGTTTTTGTGGGAGGCTGGATTTCTGATTTTGCCAGGACTCCGCTGACAGTAGATCCAGACATGTTTCCTGTGGGCAAAGCGAATGTTTTCGAATTGGTCCCAATTCTTATGGTCAGGTTTCCGTTGGTATTCAAAGGGTCCCCCGCAAAAATCTGCCAGTCGTATACTCCTTCCTGGAGGGCAATGACGCAAGGCCGATTCACCACAATTTTCGTGGTTCCCAGGATGATGGAGTCCGCCCGATGGAAGACGATGCCGGTCCACTTTTCGGAACCTACATGGAGTGCCTGCACATAGTTCGTGTTTGCCAATACCGTCCAGGGTCGGTTTTTGGAGAAACTGTCAAGGGTTGTCGTGTTTACGCCCAATACCACGGCCCATTCAAAATTCAAGTGGGCATTTGTTTTCCCGTGATTCGTGTAGGTACTGAATACTTGCCGCTTGGTGCTGACGTCGCTTCCGCGTTGGATGCTAAGGTCTTCAACGACGCCTGTGTCCGTTTTGGGCAGGAGGTATCCTACGCTGTCGTGCCAGGCCCAGGTAATCCCGGTCTTGCGAATGGATGTTCCTTTGGTTAGCTTTTGGATCTTGCCGTCTGAATACCAAGTGTCTCCTTCGGACCTGCGTTGATCCAGCGAGGTTCGGGTTGTGGCGGTGCGGCCTGATGCATCAAATTCAGCTCCCAAGTGTACCACAGCCTTTTCTAAGAAAAATACAGCCTTGCTTCCCTTCACCGAGATGCGGGAGCGCTTGCCACTGGTAGGAATTCCTTGTTGGTAATCCACAAGGACCGTGTCGGATTGTTGATAACCGAAAACACCTTTGGAGCCCGCTTCGACACCTCCCGCAAAGTCGGTATTCCCAAAGACCATGCGTGTGTATTCCTTGGATGTGGCGTTGTAATTCCATGTTGATTTCAGTGTAAGGGAATCCACTTGCATTGTGGTAATACCAGGGCAACGGGAGTAATCGAAAACAGGCCAAATCGATGAATCGGCTGTGGATGATTTGTAGCGATATTCTGTTGCGTCACGATAAATAAAGCTCGTTCCCAAGGGGAAAAAGACATGGTACCTGGGCATCGTTGTAGCTGTCCCAAAGGTCTCTGTGCCTGCTGTGCGCCGGGAGACTGCCCGAAAGCTCACCATGTGACGTGGAAAGTGCTTGGTCATGTAGTCAGCGGTGTGGTACATGCGAACGGACTTTTGTGGAAACGGATAATCCGCCTTGCCCTGGTTCCAATTCAGGACCCCTTGAATCTCCGGTTCGCGATGTCCGCCACCAACAAAGTCGTTGGGTTGCCATTGGGTTGAATTCCAGGGACTGGGGGTAACCATGTAATCTTTGCCTGCGGTCTGAATGTCGTAATGCACTTGAGCCGTTGGCACCATGCCATCTAAAATCACATTTACCAGCAAGGAGTCCAGGCTGTGCGGGCTTTGCCAGCGCGTGATTCCAGTGACCCACTTGCGGAATTCAAGGGCGTCAGCCATGAATTCATAGGCACCGCCATTGTAGGGAATAAAATGGGAGGCATTGAGTCCGTCCGCAGTAAAGCCTTCGATAGGGTTTCGGCTGTGCCAGCGGTATCCGGTCAGAAACCACAGGTTGGTAAACAGGGTGTCCAGCCGATGGATTCGGTCTACAGAGTCGCTCTGCGCCAATGCCAGGGAGACAAGTCCTCGAGTTGTCCAGTATTGATTCCCTTCGGTCATTAGTGTGTTTGCACGCGGGTCCAGTGCTGTGGGGTCGTGCAGGGGCCAAATGCGCTGCTGACCTTGGGTAACGCGCTTGGTCCATCGTTCGATCACCGCTTGCGGAAACGCTACCCTGTCGTTTCGGGCATAGAGCGCAATTTCTCCAATTTGGGGGTTCTCAAGCAAGTCGGCAAAGGGGTGCCAAAAATCGTTCTTATGAAATTCACGCGGAGGAGTTTTACTTTTTAAATAGGCCTCCATTGCTGTGCTACAAGCCTTGGCAAAAATGCGGTTTCCAACCATGGATGTTCCGGTTTGACGCCATGCCTTGAACATGTCCCGGGTGCGTAATAGATGAACGGCCCAGTCGTTGGTGCCTAGCACGGAGTCATTGGCCGGGTAAACTAGTTTGTGTGCATTGGTGAGGTCCCAGCGCCCACTGACCAGGTTCAGGGATCCTTGGTACAGGATTGCGCTGTCTGCTAATTTTTTGATGTCTGCGGTTTTGGTTGCTTCCAATAAATAGCTGTTGCGCCACCTGACCTCAAGAGAGTCCGCATCGGTCATGAGCGATGGGGCCGTCCAGGCAAGCGAGGCAAGGAGTAGGAATGCGCTGATCCATTTTTGAGGGAATGATGTATTAAATATGGAAACACGTCTCATGTTTATAAAGCTATATCAAAACGATAGAAAGTCAACAAAATAAATTGTAATTCCATAAAAAATGGAAACAACTGGAGTCGTCAAAGCGCAATAGGCCAAAATGGGCGAATAAAGCCAGTGCCTAGATAAGAAAGCGCCAAATTTTAGTTGGCTGTCGTAGGGGAGGAAAAAATTTGCCCGGGCATGGCATGCAGGACGAATTCATCGAGGTCGAGCCAATTGCCGGGGGAGCGGTCACCCATGATCCATTGGAAATTGACAATGCTTCTCGTGAATTGCTCAAAGTTCGGAGCATCACTCGGGAATGCGTTGTGGCTGGGGCCACTGGATCCATGCAGATCCTGGGGATGAATGACCACTTTTTTCCAAGTGGAGTCAGGCACCAAAGAAAGCTCAATGGCGTGGTCCGGATAAATGCCACCCGGACGCAATACCTGAAAGAC
Source organism: uncultured Fibrobacterota bacterium (assembly GCA_903876665.1). Lineage (GTDB taxonomy): Bacteria > Fibrobacterota > Fibrobacteria > Fibrobacterales > Fibrobacteraceae > CAIRAY01. The sequence goes on from CAIRAY010000043.1 coordinate 18,563, forward strand.
AAATTGACCTTGACCACGCATCCAAAAGGTGATGGAGTCCATTTGCCCCAGGTTGATGGCTTGATCCATAAATATTCCAAGCACCAAGTATGCAGTAGAGGATGCGGTGTCCAGGGCGTATTCAGTGTGTAAATACGGGCCTTCAATTCCGCTGGAATCCTGATGAATGGCGGCTCCAAATGGGGTTCCATCCATTGCGGGGTGAGTCCATTCGCTGGAAGATCCTTGGGAAGCATCGTTGGTGATAAACCATATCGCTGAGGACCACCAGGGAGTTAGTTCGGTACGATCATCGGCGCTCGAAAAGCCATCCACCAAAATTCCAGGGCTTCCCTTAAAGACTCCAAGATCCGAAGTGTCTGCTGCGGTTTCGAATCGTCCCAGCCCTTGCAATTCCAGGCGGGGGGATGTCGCAGATCCCTCAACCGAAACGATTCCCCAGTTTCCAGGGGGAACGGAATCGAGCACAAAATCCCCCTGTCCATCTAGCAGGGCCTGCAAGGTGGTGCCGACAATGCGAACCTTGCCTGAAGCGAGGCTCAAGCCCGAGTCGGATTCCAAAGACCCTTTGCCTGCAACAAGTCGTGCCAAATGCAGAGTATCCGCCTGGGTTTTCTGATCATCCTCAAAAGACAAATCCTGAATGAATCCGGTGCCCGCCGTTTTTGCGTAAACCCGGAGATGACGGCCACTCCCCACATCACCCCTGGCAATTCCTTGAGAGTTCGCCCAAAGGACAAATACCTCAGGTGGCTTGTTCGCCGCAATCCGCTCGTACCATGTTTCCATATTCACCACTTCCACCCGAGCCTGTGGCAGAGGCTTTCCAACGCTATCCAGCAAGGTGAGGGCCAGTGAATTGGGGATCTCCATGGATGATCCACCAGCATGGGAAGGATCCTTGCCACAGGCGATCAATAATAGGACGAGGCCCATTGCAACAGCCAGGCGGGAAAAACCTTGCAAGGCGCTCATGGAGCTCCCTCAATTGTCAGGGGAAATGCACAAAGAATGATTTGCTGAACGGAGGTGGGGTTATTTTCATCTGCCGTTACCATTCCCACGATTTCAGCGCGGAACTCCCGCATGCGTTCGCGAATGCGAAGCGCGAGCTCGGGGCTGGTCGTTAAGGTTACCATGGCAATTTCCCGTTCCTCGGCAGGAACGGTCTCGAGGGCAAGCTTTGCCTGTTCCAGGGAATGCAACTGGAATTCCCGCACTGCTACCGAGCGCCACCCATCGGAAAAGGAAATTTGTGCGCTAGTTTGACGCCACCGGCCCTTGGGGTCGCGGAAGGCTAAGTTCAACCGTTCCAGAACCTGCAAGGATTCCCGAACCTCGCTAACCCCAATGCGAGGGCGAATACGGGCCCCGACTTCGGCAAGGTTTTCATTTACAGCCATGATCCGAAGCACTTCCCGGACAATGGGGTAATACCATTTTTTGCAAAGCTCGTAAGCCCGAGTATCGAGAGTTCGCGTTTGACCATATTGGATGGTGATCATGCGGTCGAGCCATGTCTTCTTTTCGGAATGAGTGCGGGCTTGGGTAAAGTGCACCAGAGCCTCAAAAAATGGCCCATGCCTTCCTTCCAGGCCGAGTGCCTTTGAAAAGAGGGGAATCAGGTGCTTGGGCATGTTCTTTTTGCCCTGAATGAGCAGGGTGATGTGACTTCGTGCCTTAAGGCCTACGGCAAGGGCCAAAAATTCAAAGGTGAAGGCGGGACGGTCTTCCTTTATCGACAGCTGCGCATCCCGAAGAAAGGACCGGTAGTCGAAGTATTGGAAAATATCCGGAAGAGCCATTATGCGAATATACCCCAAAATCAAAAATCCGCAAGGGACCTGGATTAAAACCGGGTAAACAGTGATCGTGCATGTGCCCGGATTATTATTGCTCCGGCAATTATAGATATCAACAAATCAGAGTCATGCCCGGCACGGGCATCACCGTTCCTGCCTGCAATCCCTTGTGTATCATGCATCTGTGATCCCCGTGCCGGGGATGACCAATCAAGTCGTTTTACAATTATAGTTGCCGAATCAATAATGGAACAAAAAGACCTCGTAGGAGCCTACGAGGTCTTTTGCCGTCAAATCAAGACGATTTTCCGGTAAACACATTTCTATCGGACGATGGATTTCGATAATACAATTTTTCCATCGATCTTGACTTTCACAACCGTGATTCCCGTGGAGGTGGCTTTTAGGGGGAGTTCAAATGCCCTTGTCTTCGAAATCCCTGAAAAGAGCGTTTCGGAGGTATTCCCATCGACCTCCCACAGGCCCACTTCAACACGGGATCCAGGCCGACAAGATATTTGCAATTTGTCTCCAGAAATCTTTGCGGATAAATCCTCAATGGAATGTCTCCAATTGCGGACAGGGACTGGCGTTGAATTTTTGAGGACAAAGTGCAACACGGATAATGGGGGAATGGAATAGGTAAACGATTTGCCCGGTAGTCCTTGTACCGCACTGAGTTCCTTGATTTCGGAGCTTGCTTCATCAAATCCGAATACGCTTCCGGAAGCATAATTATTTGCGCCTCCAATCTGGAAGGTAACCGAAGCCACTATGCTTTTTTTGTTGATGGCGACGATATGCATGGAGGAATCAGCGGAAAGAATGGAGGACCATACCGAAAGGCCCGTTCGATCAGGGTTCGTTGTTTTTACACTGATGTCACCAAAGGTTCCACCCGACCCGTTATAGTTGCGGTACAATTTCGTTGCGGCGACCAGATATGGCTTCATGTCTGTGTGGAGGTTGGTTACATGGACTCCGTGTGCACCCATAATCCCATAGAAATCAGCCTGGGCAATTCCGCCAGAAATATGGGATGTCCCTCCATAGTAATATTCCGTAATCCCAATTTTTGTACCTGGGTAGTACTGGTCAATTGACTTTTGGACGCGTGGTAAAATGACTTGTGGATTGTATACGTCACTTGGCCAGCTGTCTTCTTGAGTTTGTGTGTAAGTTGAATCCCAAAGGGATCGGGGTGCTTGCATTCTGGCTTCTGCGACGGCTGCAGTGATATTGGCGTCTCCACCAAACACGATGCGAACGCCTCCGCCCTTGTTTTCTGGGTACCAGTGAAAGGTAAAGACATCCAAAAGCTTTTTGCCGGCAAGGTCCGAGCGGGCCTTCATTTCACCTAGGTAGGCTGCCACGCCCCAATTGTATTTGGCTTTATATGGAGTATATGTGGCAACATTGGTGAAGTCGAGCATGGGTCCAAATCCATAAAATTCCGGTCCCTGAATTTCGGCTCCAGGGTCGGTTTCTCGAATTACTTTGGCAAGTGCTGCGGAGGAGTCGAGAAAGGATGGAATATTCAGGGTATTGGGCGCAATGCGGGGGTGGGTCCCCTTCCAAAGCAAGGGCTCGTTGTCGAGGCAATAGGCTCTAGGGTTTCCTGCTCCTGCCGTTCCTTTGGATTGAACGATGGCGTTTACAAATTCATCCATGTACACAAAGTTGTCGGTCAGGTCTGGAGTCGTTGAGAGGGTTCCTGGTTTTTTGAACAGCACCTTTTTCCACCGGGCGCTGGGAGCGACTTCGCTTGTGGCTACTGCGCCAAGAGCATCGGCGACAACATATCCCGCCATTGGCAACTGAATGGTTGGCATCTGCCCAAGCGCCTTTGTTGCGTCCGAAAGTCCAAATACAGTCCCGGCTAGGCCATCGGGGAAATTCACGGGGCTTCCGTTGATCCACTTGTCACTCGAATGGATGTAATCGCTTCCGGCATTGGATGCGTCGATTTCCCAGTTGTAACCGGTCATGCGGTTGCCGCCAAGCCGAAGGGAAGAAATCCCGGATTGGATCATGTTGGCGTAAGTTCCTGAATTCACCGCCAAATGATTTTGGCCGTAGATCCACGGGCTGATGGGCTGTCTTCCTTTTTCAGTGTCGATTTGAATGGTTACCTGGGCATGGCCTGCGCCTAGAATAAGCGCACCAAGACAAAGCGGGTGTAATCGGAACAGCATATTGCCTCCAAAGGGGTGAAAATGGTGATGGACCTATAGCTTGGGTAACGAAAGCCAAAAATTCGGTGAAAAACCTTCGAGACGAATATTGTCTAGCCAGAGCTCACCGGATTCTTTGGTGATGATGTTCCAGGCGCTGACTTTGACGAGAGGATTGGAAAATTCGCTAAGAGGAATCCGAACCAAGGTCCAGGAGTCGTTTACTGCAAAGGACTTGGTGGAGGTGGTTGTTTTTCCGGGTTGGTTGGGATCCTCGATAATCCATTGTACCGCAAAGGTTCCCTGTCCGCGAACCTGCATGGTCAAAGCCGTGGCGATAGACAGGTCAAACCACGATTGGCCTTGGTTTGAGTCCTGGAGTGCTCGCCCCAGCAGGCAGCCGACCAGAGCGTAGCGATCCGCAAAATTGGAGTCGATTTCCACTTGCACATGGAGACTTGTTCCCTGCCATGCGTCCGTCTCCGTTAATATGGGAGTCCAAGAATCCATTGGATCCGAAACAAATCGGCTAGTTCCTCCAATGCTCTGGTCGGTGTTTGCGTACCACCATCCTCCGCCAACCATATCACCAATGCGGCTTCGGATGTTCCATTGTTCAAAGTCTTCCAAAAGGGAAGAGGGGAGGCTCTCTATTTCAATGGTTTCCGGTGCTCCTGCGACCATTTGAATGGTATAGGTTTTTGCTGCTGTCACGGCATTCACTAAATAGGTGCCTGCCGCGAATTGGCCCAAGTTGAAAACCCCATTTGGATCTGTGGTGTCCTTTATGTTGAATAGGGAAACCACCACACCAGAAACGGGATTTCCGCCTTGGAATACAACGCCAGAAAGGGGAAGCGGGGCGCCAAGAACTATCGAGTCCGCTTGCGTGGCGGATGTGTCGTCCGAAGCGAGGACCATGCTGGTGCCGACAAGGCCGTCCTGGGTTGAGGCCTGGACAAGCCACCAGCCCTGTTTCAAATGGGACACGCTCCAGGCTCCCTCGCTGTCCGTCGTGGTGGATTTGGATGGTTGCAGGGTGTAGCCTGCGCCGTCCATATACCAAAGCTGGATGCTTGCGCCCGAAGCTGTTTTTCCCCCGGGAAGGGAGATCACGCCAGCGACAATCTCGGCGTCTCCGGCATTGGAGCCCGTTCCGTTGCCTGCAAAAAGGGATGAGCACCCCGTAATCCAGAAGAGCAAAAACAAGGAGGAGACCAGGAGAGTCTTTTTCATTTGCCCTTTCTCCTTTTGTACTTGGCCCGAGGCATCCACTGGATTCCAAGGTGACAAACCAGCAAAGGGTTGGAATCTTCACGGGCGATGGAAAGCACGCGCTCCCGGAAAAGCTCGATTTCATGGCGGACTTTTTCAAAGGACTCGGGAGACAGGCTGCAAGTAACGGAAGACAGGCTTCGTTCATCGATGTCAAACAGCTCGTAGGCCTGTTGGTTGATCTCCAGGTTTTTCAGATGGTAGCTTCGCAAAAGGGTGGATCTGACCCGAGGCGGAGTAGCAACGATGGCTTCGCACTGAATCCATTTCCCGCTTTTGTCTTTGGCAATGAACCCGCTCTCGCTAAGATACTTGAGCGCGGAATCTACTTGAACGGCTTTGAGTGCGGGAAAAAACATGCGACCAATGGTCTGGGAATCCGCTTCGGGATCGAGGAGGGGGATCAAGTCTCGAAGAACGGGAAAGTACCACTTGGAGAAAAATGCCAACCGCTGATCCTGGAGGGCATGTTGTGCTTGGCTGGACCGCAGTTTGATCAGTTCGCGTAAAAAGCCTTCCCTGCGATCAACATGTTTCTCTTCGCAAAACTGAATCAAAATTTCAAAAAAGGCTGATTCTTCGGAGGAATGCTTCAGTTTTGCGGATATTCTGGAAACATATTCGGGGGTGAACGGGCGACTTCCATCAAGTACTCTGGCAAAAAAAGCTGATCCGGGGATGTCCAGTTCTTCCTGGAGTTTTCGCAAGGAGAATGCAGAGTCCTTCTGTCGCATGGCGGAAATGGCTTCACCGAGATATTCCCGATAGTCGAAAAAATCAAAAACGGAGATTTTGGAAACAAGGTTCATACCCAGTAAACTACATAAATGGTTTAACTTGTCAATGGTGTTTGTTGGTAAATTCCATAAAAATTGGAAGCGGAATGGCCCCGGCATTATCCAGGACCGAGTTGGCTAAAACGAACTCTCCCTGTGCATATTTTAGAGTACACCCCCTTGAAATTCCTCTTAAATCGCCATTTGTTCCCTGATCACTGACATTTTCGGGTGCACCATGGTTAAGGTGGCGCCTCCGAAGAATATTTTTGTCAAAAAAAAATGGAGATTCCCATGAAGTCAAGAATTCTAGGCGCCCTCATTCTATTTGCCATGAATGCCCAGGCGGCTCCGGTGCGGTTTGAAGCCGAAAATGCGCTCATTGCAGTGGGTTCAGGAACCGGTGAAGCCAACGTGGTGCGGACCGCCGATCCGGTAGGGTTTTCGGGTACCGGTTATGTGGGTAATTTTGAGCGGTCCACGGATATGCTGACGTTTTCGGTTTCGCCCGGGGCGGGGGAGTACGAGTTGCGTATTGGCTTTTCATCACCCACAGGTGCCAAGACCGTGAATTTGAAGGTAAACACTGCCACTACCAAATTCCAGATGCCAAGCACCCCCGTGGGGCAATGGTCCAATCTATTGGTAGGGCGCTTCCAGCTCGCTGCTGGAACCAATACCATTGCCATCTCTCCAGATTGGACCTGGTTCAAAATCGATTATATCGAACTGGAGCTTGCTTCTGCGGAACTCTGCCAGGTGGGAGTAAAATGCGAGGCTGAGAAGGCTGGTTTGCTTGGGCCCACCATTGGAAGCAGCATTCCCGGGTATTCCGGTACAGGTTACGCAGCTGGGTTCACCGCAGCTGGGCACCAAGTTGAATTTCCCGTGCAAGCGGATGTAGCCGGACGCTATGCAGTGGAAATCGGTTATGCTTGCGAATGGGGCGCAAAATCAGCCAATTTGGATGTGAATGGCGCGTCAAAAGCGATTGCCCTAGATTCGACCGGCCAGGCTTGGAAGGTTCGAGCCAGAGACACGGTATCCCTTCTGGCAGGCCAAAATAGTGTGGTGATCTCCACCAATTGGACCTATTTCAACATTGACTATATCAAGATTACTCCCGGAGCACCTGGGACGGCCATGACCAAACCCCCCAAGGGGCTTTCTGATCCGCTTGCCACAACACGCGCCAAAGCTTTGCAGGCCTGGTTCGTGGACCATTATGGAACAACGACTTTGAGTGGACAACAGAATATAGATGAAGTAAATCGAATTACAACAATCGCAGGAGAGCGTCCTGCCATTTTGGCGGGCGACTATATGGAGTTTTCGCCAAGCCGGCACGGAGTGGGCATGGTCACGCGCCCTGTGGGCTACACGGAGCAGTTTATTGACAGCGCAGAAGCGGGGTACTTGATAACCATGATGTGGCACTGGAATGCACCTACGGACCTAGTGAACCAAAAGCCCTGGGCCGGCTGTTCCGACAATGATGGCATGTGGTATCGTGGATTCTATACCTGCGCCACGACCTTTGATTTGGGGGCCGTACTCGCCGATACCAATGGCGCAAAGTACAAGACCCTTATCTCTGACATGGACAGCATTGCCCTGGAACTCAAAAAGTTTTCTGATGCCAACGTTCCCGTACTGTGGCGCCCTTTGCATGAGGCTGAAGGTACTTGGTTTTGGTGGGGAGCCAAGGGAGCCGACAACTTCAAAAAACTCTGGCGCATCATGTACAAACGCTACACCCAGGTGCATGGGCTCCATAACTTGATCTGGGTCTATACCTCGGGCGGAAACCAGGCGTGGTATCCTGGCGACGATGTCGTGGACATGGTGGGAACCGATGCCTACCCATCCAGCGTAGCAGACCCTCTCACGGGCATCTGGGGGGATTTGTTGGCAGTCCATAATGGCAAAAAGTTGTTGACGCTCTCCGAGTTTGGGGGGGTGCCCGACATTGCCAAAATGCAGAGCTTTGGGGTGTGGTGGTCCTATTTTGTCAGCTGGAGCGGGAGCTGCTGCGGTCCTCAGAAGATGACCGACAGCGAGCTAGACCGCATCTATTCGCAGACGGAAATATCCAACCGGGCCGACATTACCCTCGCTAGTATTTGGGCGACTCCCCTCGGCACCCTAGTGCAAAGGCGTGGCCAACCCCTCTATCGCCAGCCTTCGGGAGCGCGGTTTGATTTGCTGGGCCGGTCCCTACGGAACTAAACCCACCCAAAAGCAATTTTTTATGGATTTGGTGATCCACTTTGGGTATAATACTGTGGATGCAAAAAAGAACTAATCGAAGGAAGCTCACCCTACGGGTTGGGCTTTCCTATTTTTTCATGAATGTAGTGAGCATTTCCCTGTTCACCTATGTGATTACAAGTAATCAGGCTTCTTTGATTTCTGACATCACGCGGTACCAAGCTAAAGATGTCATGTCTTTGCTCGTCCAAAACCTCCGTAACCTTCCCGAAATGCAAGGGAAAATAGTCGACAAATCCCTCCGCCTCAATGCGATTGACTCCACCTTTCATCGGCTTGCACCCCAATACGCCATTTTCATGAATGATTCCATTTTGCGGGCATCCTCGCCGGCGGTGGTGCTTCAGCCCGACCACCGGAAGGCCAGTGAAAAGGCTTTGTTCTTAAAAGAGTTTTCCGGGATGGATTATTTTCTGCAAATGGACCAGAAAAATGACCTGCTTCTGTTTTATGTTTCCCTGTCCGAATTTGGTTTTCCTGGGATTTCGAGTGTCACTCAAATCAAAATCAAGGAGATTAGCCAACGCTTCCAAAGCATGTACCAATTGATTGGGTTTACTGTTGTTGCACTGACCCTTTTGCACTTGCTGTTCGCTTTCTTTATATTCCGTCTGGTGATACGTCCCATTCTTCGCCTCTCTGAAGCGACGCAAAAGATTGCCTTGGGCGAATATGATACTCAAGTGGTCGCAGGGGACCAGGATGAGATTGGAGCTTTGGCGGACGGATTCAATCAAATGACGGAAACGATCCGCAATACCATTGGCCAGCTGAATGCCAAAGTGATTTTGGTTAATGAAGCCAAAGATAAAATGGAACAGATGGCCAATGTGGATGAACTCATGCAGATTTTTAATCGGCGACATGTTCTATCTCAAATGGAGCGCCTAGTCAGTACGAGTCAACGGTACAAAAATCCCTTGTCGGTTATCCTGGTCGACATCGACCATTTTAAGCAAGTCAATGATAAATATGGCCATTTAACCGGAGATGAAGTGCTTCGCGAAGTGGCAAGCAGGCTGAAGCACCTGAACCGGGAAACGGACATTTTGGCGCGTTACGGAGGTGAGGAATTGCTGTTGCTTCTTCCTCAGACTCTGCTGAATGCGGCCACCAATGTGGCGGAAAAACTTCGTCGTGCCATAGAAGAAAAGAGCGTTTTACTTTCAGATGGACAATCCATATCGGTTACAGTATCCGTTGGCGTGGCTGAGTTTACTGAAATCCAAGAGCAGGATCCCGAAAGAAAGGTCACGGTGGAGCATCTGATTGAGCTTGCCGATATTGCCCTTTATCAAGCCAAAAAACAAGGTCGTAATCGCGTCTGTGTTATGCCGACCAAAGGATCCGCGTGAGCTTCCTCAGGGGGTGGCGTATCCCCATGTTGGTCGCTCTGCTCGTGAGCATTCTTGTTCTGCTGGCCTGGTCCAGTTTGAATATTCACTTTCGCGAATTGGGCATTCTTCTGCAGAGAAGTGCCTACTTGGAAGATGGCTTGGGGCAAACCCATTTAGCGGCAAAATTCATCAATCAGATGAAGATTTACCAAAAGCAAATTTCCCAGGAACAGGCGGATGAGCAGGAGTTCGCTCTCAATCAAATCCTATCGAGCCGTTCCCGCAGTGTGCAAAGCTATGTCGTTGCCATAAATGGCCTGGATAAGTTCAATGTGCTACTCATCAATGGAATGCGCAAATTAATGGGACAACCCGCGTTGCCTCAAGGAGATGCGGCGACTTTGATCAGCGACCTGGAGTTTGCTTTCCATTTGGAGCGAATCAAAGAGTATGGCATGGCGATTGCATTGTATGAAAATACTGTTTCTCAGCATGCATTTCTGGAACCAAGGATTCGCAGTATCATTAATCTGCACGAAGGCTTTTGTCTTGCCAACCTGGGAAACATGGAGAGGGCGGTTCCGTTGTTCCGTAAAGTCTTAGCCACGGAATCCAGTAACGACCTGGGAATTACGGCTGCCATTCTTTTGGACTATCTGGAGGCGATTCAACGGGAAGGTCAGAATATTCAAGAAAACGGTCTTGCCTCGGCGAAAAAATTCAGCGAGCTTCTGCAATGCACCCAGGCAAAATCCATTCTAGATACCCTGACTCTCAAAAATGCGGAGGAAAAGGCCGAGGTGGCTTTGATTCGGGGCCGTTGCCTGGAAGAAAGGGGCAAAAAGGGAGATGCCGCACAGTATTACTTGCAAGCGCTAAAAAGCAAAACGAACCACAAGGTTGTTGCGGATGCAAACCGAAGAATATTTATGGTGGGCACCCAGAGCGCTCATTCTGGATCGCTCCTCAAAGAAATTGCATCTAAAGTGAATACGGTAGTAAAGGATTCTAGCCTCATGCGAATGGAAACCCGTCTTGCCGGGGAAGAGGGCGATTCGCTGGGGACCCGATCCGGAGAGCCCTCGCTAAATCCTGAAGCACTCAACCAGATTGAATCCCTTGCGAAGGATCTATATGAAACCACCTTCAAGAACCAGCTGGCAATGCAAGGGGAAAATTTACTTCCCCAAGCTGGAACTCGGGTGCGACTCAATATCGCGGGTGGAAAATCGATCAGCGGAAAGATTCTTTCTCAACCAGGCGAAAAAATCGTGCGTATCCAAACCATGATTGGCGTGATCGGAATTACCCGCCAAGACATCCGCTCGGTAGAAATTCAATAGGACCATTCACTAATGTCCAAAACAATTGGCAAACGCAAAACAGCCCCCAATCAAGTCAATCATGCCTACAGGCCAATAACACCAATGGTCTAACGAGTTTAGACTAGATTGTTTTGGACAGTAGTGAGGACCTTTATTCCTGCAGGTGCCGGAAAATCGAAATGGAGTCGGCGACCGTTTGGTCCGTGGTCGTAAAATTCGAGATGAGAACGTTCAGGCGGATTGGAGTGTCGCTGAACCATCTTAAGGTTGAAGCCGAATCCTCTCCTTGCCAGAGGAATTTGGATGGAGGATCCCCATTGACCATGAATTCGTCGAGCTGAGTTTGGTTGAGCAAAAAGGAGGATATCCCAGACCCTCCGCTCAGCATCGCATAAACGGAGTCACTAGGTTCCAATGTGAGTTCCTTGACATAACTTGCGCCGGCAGGTAGGGTGAGAGCTGAATCAAAATGAACGGGCAGCACTTCAAGATAATCTTTGACCCGATTTACCAAATTCAAGGGGGCTGAACTTTTTGAGGGATAGCCGACCAGCAGGAGTGCACCCATTTTTACCGGTTTTCCATCAAGGCTTTTCCAGAGAACGGTGTAGTCGATGCCGGAATGAATTGGCATGCGAATCTGGTGATGAATAAAGTCGCTAGCCTCAATTTGTATATCAACCACAGGATCCGTGACGCCTCCATGTTTGATTCCGATTTGTAGAGTATCCGTAGCGACAATAGTTCCATACAAAACAACTGAATCCATTGCGTCCGCGAGGGTTGACAAATGAAGGGGAATCTCCACATTTCGGCTCGCTCGTATGGATGCGTCCGCTTGGAACAATTTGTCGTTGGTCGCAAACAGATTCTCCACCACGATGGAATCGGCGGGAATGCGGATGGTGTCCCGATCGTTTTCCTGGGAGGCCAGCGAGCCATTGGGGACTATGGCAAAGTGGAAGTCTGAACAGGAAACGCAGGCAAGGGCGAAGAGCCAGGTGGCGAGGAGCTTCATGATTTTGCTCCTATAGGGGAAATCCATTTAAGGGGAAATGAAATGCCAAAAGTAAGGTCACCATAACGATCTAGACAAAGGGTGTAACTAGTTACCAGGACAAGGGGCAAGGCTGTGAAGGCCGTACGGAGCTGGACCACTCCACCCACAGAATAGGTCTGCCTGTGGCGATTTTCGCTAAAGTCTTGAATCCAGGAATTCCTACCCTGAAGGGTTGGCCCCAAGGAAAGAAGGATTGCCCCGCCCCCCGCGAATTGACCATGGCTATCTACTTTTGGAGCGACCAGTAAAGGAATATCAAACAGGAGGGAAGCTCCAAGATTGGCTTGGCGACTGATTTTGGGCTGGTCTTGATTAAATTGCCATTGAGTGTGCAAATAGCTGAATTGGGGTTCGATCAGCAATTTGCTTCCGAGCATTTTGAGCCAGGACAATGATGCTTGGGCCCCCCACAATTTTAATGGTCCTGGATCACTCGCCGATTTGGGCATGTTACGACCAATAATCCCCGCCGTGCCAAAATATATCCGGCCATCAAAGTTTTGTCGCAGAAGCGTGCGCTGGGGGTCCTTGATACGCCAACGATCCCGGGCGTCCTTGCTGGATAATATTTCTTGCTGGTAGGATTCAAGGAGCTTGATTTTTTCACGAATGCTCATCAAGGCTTTGTCCAAGTCGTTCAATGACCGAGCATTCTTTTTGGTAGTTTTGCGAATGTCTTGAATAATCTTGGCGAATTGCCTTCCGGATTGCTCCGGAATCATCTGGGCAATGTTTTCCAAGTAGTCTATGGCCTGGATGGAGTCCTCCTCAAACCATTTCTTGGATTGGGCGAGCATCCCCTCGATGGCAAGCAGACGTAGGGAATCATTTTCAATCCCGCGAAGAGAATCGATGTTCAAAGTATGGATGGGCAAGCGAAAACGGGCCAGTGGTTCCAGGCGGATTTCCAAAGCCCGGTAAACGCCTGGCTTTAAGCTAAGGTCGATAATTTTGGGAACAAAATTTTCTGCACTCACTAGGTAAAGGTTATCCTCATTGTTGGATGATTCGATAAAGCGGGGCATTTGTTGTGCTCGACTATCCGTTATAGAGGTGGTGAGCTGTCGAATTTCGGCTTGCTGCGGTGAATTTACCAGGACAATTCCCGGGAGCGGAATATTTTGAAGTGGCCGAGTTGATCCCTTGTAAATGGCGGTGAGCGCGGAGGTGTCGGTCAGGATGAGGTTGTCGTTAAAAATGATTTCGAGGTTTGGATTGGAGAATGCCACAGTCGGTCTGGCTTCTGGGGGAATTTCGGCAGGCCAACGGAATGCGTATTTTGTCTTGTACAACAGACCATTCAATTCCACCTTGACAAATTGACTTTGGCCGTTGTTCTGACTTCGCCAAAGAAAGATGCTGGACATCGCTTTCACGGGGTCACGCACAATGCTGAGATTGTCGATGGATTGGAAATACCCATCCTGCGCCCAGCTCAGGGTAAGAATAATCGAAATGAATAATGCAATTTGTTTCACTGCTCAAACCTATTCAAGGTGGCGATCCAAAGACCGTTGCTATAGGGTAGATTCACCCTGTGTTTGCCGAGCTCAAACCGTTGTTCCAAGAGGAGCGACTTCTGACCATTCAATCGAACATCCCAAATTTGAACGAAGCCTTCTTGGGGAATGGAGAATTCTCCGATTGATGGACCAATTCTGTCCAATAACTGGGTGGACCGCTTAAGGGTGTTTGAATTGTAGGACCATTTCAATTCAACGGTATCGACGGCACCGAAATGATCGCGCAAAATGATGGAGACAAGAGTATCCGACAAGGCCGGTTGATGGATTAAAACCCGCAAGGATTGCCCATCAAAAAACCAAGGGTACGGTGAGGAAACTTGGGCGGTGTAGGCATCTCCATCCGGTTCCTTAAAGGTTGCGGTAATTCGTAATTCATCCGGTTGGTCTATTCGGGTGGACTTTGGCAACAGGTCAAAGAAGCGAACACTGGGAAGGCGGATTGCTTGCAGTTTTGCCGAGGCAATCTGCGGTGGGTGATTCACTGTGGCATTAATCATGATTTCAATGATCGTGCTATCCTGGATTTGGTTTAGGACTCCAAATTTAAAGGATTGCAAAGAATCGCTTTGTGCCACCCATTCCCACACCACACCAGAATCCAGAACCGTAAATGTTGCAAGTTCAGGGCCGGACAAGCGCACGATGTTTAGTTTTTGTTTTAGGGAATCCTGCACAGGGATAAACATGCGTATGAATGACCCACCTCGGACGGAGATCAATGAATCTAGTGGAATGATGCTGTTCCATAGCTCTCCCCCCAGGGTGTCGCGCATAAAAATGCGATTCTCCAATCCGATCAGAATAGGTGATTCATCCAAATCGGTTACCGTAACTTGAATCCATTGGCTGTCAGAATAGGTTCGATCCGTAGCCCGAACAAGAAGCTCATAAATATTGTCTGCGTTTCCATCCGTGGGATTTTCAAAATCAGGAGGGCTCAAAAATACGAGGCGACCCGAAAGACTATCCAAGCTGAATTGAGATGCATCGAATCCATTGGCCATGTGGAAAAATACCGAATCTCCTCCGGCGTGGGATGCTTTCATCGTGGTAATGTTGACCTGGTTTTCTATAACAGAAACTGTCGCGGTGTCCCCACCTGAATTGTTGCTGATGAGGGGAACCGCAAGGGTGGACAGGAAAAGAGAGTCCCCGGAAATTATTAGAGTTCCGTTAAACCCAGGTGGCATGGAGTCGATTTGAAGGGTGTCATTGGTAAGGAGGCCAGACCAAGTTGCCAAAAGGTATGTCTTTTCGGCGAGGCCAGGACCAGAAGTGATTTTTAATTTTCCATTCAAACTCATGCCTTGATCCACAATTAGAAAATCCTGGAGACTGCCGAGCTCCATCCGCAAAATGGATGTTGGAGATAAAATTAGGGATCCGATGGTTATGGTGTCCGCCGAGTTACTCCCAGGGGATAGGGTTCCTCCGTTTTCAATGGTGACCGTTCCTGCAATGGCCCCGCTTCCGGTCAGGGAGGCGCCTGCCTGAACGGTAGCCTCGCTTGCTGCACCAAGTGATCCGTTGACATTGAGTTCGCCGGTCGCAATAATGGTTGGGCCTGAATAAGTGTTGGCACCCGAAAGAGTCTGCCGGTAAGTCCCTTGTTTAATCAGTTGAATGTTCCCGGAAATATTTCCCGCATAAGTCGTGTCGCTGCTTCCCTCGTTTCCGATCAGGGTCAGTGTACTACGATTGGTCTGGGAATTAGAAATGACAGCAGTGCCCGAATTGACCGGGCTATAAATGGAAGAGAAAACCTGGTTAAACCCATTCAAGTCGAGAGTACTACTGAGTATTGCATGGTTTTGACTCCAAGCAAGGCCAAATGGAAGTCCATTGATTGCCCCAAGGCGCGCAGTGCCTTCGGTTAGATTAAACCGATTGGCGCTTCCCCCTCCACCGTAAACGACTGTTCCGGCTCTTTGATGGGGAATGGCGATACTGTCAGAGTGAATGGGACCAAGAATATTGAGTTGACCAGTGCCTTCGGAGGCAAAGTGGCCACCATCGAGGCAATTTGCATTGATGGTAATTGGCCCGGCCCATGAAGCCACATTGCCTGTTCCCGTTGTTAGGGCTCCAAAACCCATACCAGGTGAACAGGCCCCGACGGTTAGCGTATTCCCCATTGCAATGCCATTTCCTAGGTAAATTCGGCCTGAATCGGACAGGGTTGCTTCGCCTGAGCCAAGCGCCTTGTTGTGCCCTAGGATCATGTTGCCACCTACATGGGTATAGCCTCCCGTGAAGGTGTTTTCTCCGGTGAAGGTTTGGGTCCCTGTTCCATGCTTTTCGATGGCAATGGGACCAACATGATTTAAAATTTGTCCGCTGAAAATGCCTGAACCATTGTTGATTCCAATTGTCATTGTTTGAGCGGTTGCCGTTGGGCTCTGTGTTTGTTCGATGATTCCACTGCCTGTCAATTCATCCACAAAAACAGGATCGCCATTCCAAAGATCAAAAATCGCACCGCTGGCAATATTCAATCCCGCTTTATTTAGGGTCCATTTGCCACCGTTCCAGCTACCATTGCGAAGGACTCCTTGTTGAACGTCAATCAAACCGTCCGTCATATTCAAGTAGACATTGAAATTAATAGCTCCTTGCTCGCCGAGGCAAAGAGCATTTGCGCCCGTCTTCAGGAGAGTTCCTTTTCCGGTAATAATGCTCCCCTTTAAAGCCGTGGAGCCCAGTCGAATAAGGCTTGTTTTGGCTTGTAGCTCCAGGACTGCGGCAGAGTCGATTTGAAAGCTTGTGGTGGAAGCTCCTGTGGCCAAGTTGTTTACGTCAACCAGGGTAAGGGTATCTGAACTGACTTTGATTGCACCATTCAACGTAATTCCATTTCCCCCCGAAAAAGTCAGTTTTCCGATTCCAGATTTGGTCAGGTTCAGGTTGTTTTCGTTGATTCCGGAACCACCCAAAGCCCCTGAGAATTCCATAGACGTGTTGTTTGTAATCATCAACGTGCTCGGACTGGCATTCGCCCCCACAATAGAGAATGTGCCTGAACCAGGAACATCCGAAATTCCGGCGATGGTTTGGGTCACAGGTCCGTTCACATCCCCAAGGATCAATTTACCCATTAAGCCCGTGTGGGTGCTGTTGCCAAAGCCTAATTGGGTGGAAATGGGCAATCGGTTGCTTCCCCCTGCCAATTGTAAAACAACCTTGTTGCTATCCGTGTTGGATAGATCATGAAATGTTGTGGTTCCGGAATAGGTATTGGCGCCGGTCAATACCAATGTGCCAGCTTGCACTCGGGAGTTTTCTCCTCGAAGGTTAAGGTCCCCAGTTCCAGAAATAGTTCCCGAAAAAGTTGAGGAGAGGCCGTTGGCCATGTCCAGGTTTAGGCCTTGATGATTGTTGATTACTTGGCCAGAGCCACTGAGCGTGCCCAGGGCGTCGCCTTTGTCGTTCATATTAAAAACCGCGCCTGGTCCATTCAGAGTCAGTTTGAGTGTATTGGCCATGCGATTCCATGCGGACAGTTGGAGTGATGCTCCATCGGCAACGGAAATGTTGGTATTGAATGCATCACCGTTGTCGGGGCCACCAATAGTCAGGGTACCTTCCTTCACTGTGATGAGGGAGCCCGAGAAAACTGGATTCACATAAAGTTCTCCATTCCCTTCTTTGGTGTAATCGCCTAGGATTGTCGATGTGATGGAGTCGGATTGACCACTGGTAATTGAAAGGGTTGCTAGGGCACCAAGTTGCAAAGACCCCCCAGAAATGCGATATCCGGATTGGTTAAATCGGATATGGTCCACCGCCTGGGTTCCGTTGACCAGTACGGTGTGGGGAAATCCATCACCCACAAAACGCGCGCGGTAGCCCGCACCAAGCCAGGGAGCCAAAATGGTGCCATTTTGTGTCCAGTAGCTATTTGTGCCCCAGGTTCCATTGCCTTCCTGCAATCCCGCAGTAACAGAAGTATCCCAGACCCATTCGGTGGTCGTAGGTCCCTGGGCATATTCATAGGCTCCCAGGTCCACAGGGGTCTGGTTAGGTCTTGGGTTGCCACTGATGTCCTGGGCTGGGGCGCCGGTGCTGAGACCCGCATCCCGGGCAATGGAAAAGGCGTCAATTTGAAAATCCGATGCCTTGGATAGGGTTCCGCTGGAATCCGAATAGGCGGGATTATTGGATTGTATGGTCCCTGCTCCCCAATCCGCTAACGTTTCGGATAGGGGAATCAAGCTGTAGGACCAGGCTTTTTTTATGGTTGCGGACGCATTGAGTAGGCGATTTTGGCTAAAAATGCAATTTTGCATTTGGATGATTTTATTTGCGGCAAGCTGGACATTGGTGAGGGGGTAGATTGCGATGGTGTCGTTGCCGTGGAAGGTCGAGTTGGTTACCGTTCCGTATGGTCCCAGGACATTTAATGGATTGGCGCTGACAAAGAGAGGGCGTTTGTTGTTGAGGAAAATGCTGTTGGTGATGGATAAATAGTTTGCATGGTCGCCACTGAGAATGAATGGGGAGGCTGTGTAGTTTCGTAAAATGACTTTTTCTAAAAACATTTGGCGATAATTATTGGTTAAGCTGAAGGTGGCGCAGTTTTCCAGAACAACGCGCTCGAACCTAGCCGTTCCATTTACATTCTGGTCCCAGCCCGTCCAATTGCGTATGCGAAGAATGGGAAAGGAATCTGGGTTGGCTGACAACCCACGAAAAACAATGGATCCAATAGTAATATTTGCGGGAAATACTTGATCGTAAGTGTCTACATCGGAGCCTCCGATGAGCACAGTGTCTCCATTTGTAGAGGCGGACATGACCAATGCAAGCGTGGTATAAGCTCCACCTACGCCATCAGCATCCAATATACGGGTCGTACCCCCAACAAGGCAGGGAAGAAAAAGAAAAATGAGCACGCATTTTGCGAGCAGTGGAAAAAGGGGGGTCACGGTAGCAAGATTATCCGAATTGATAGAGAATATTTCAATATCAAGTTAGAAAAACCTCCTCCACTCGATCATATACGGCTGCCTAGTCATCCCGCTTGCCTTTGCCATGCCCGCTTGTCTTGTCAGGCCAGCTTGTCTTGTCATGCCCGGCACGGGCTTGACGCCGATTTGTGGGTACCTATGGTTGCCTGAGGGGGTATTCTAGGGGGCGTGAATCCATTTTCTGGCTTCAAATTCCGTCCTGAAAACCCGCAGGCGGACTATTTCGGATTCAAGCTGTATTTGCAGTTGCCGACAGGTTCCAAAAGCGATATCGGATTGCGCCACAAAGGCAAGGTAGCCGGGGGGGAGTGAGTATAAAAGGCGTTCCATTTCAAAAACAAAGGCACGGGCGTTCAGAAAAGAAATGTCTAAATCGCATCCGTTAGGGAAAATGATAATTTCTTTGAGATATTCGGACTTGAATTTATCATTCAAATCCAGCAAGATCAACATGAAATCATAAATAAACACTTCGCCAGAATGCCGGGAGACAAATAATCCATTCTCTTCTAGGGATCGAATATATGCCATTTGTCGATTGTAATGAATATTCCTAATCCATTCAAGAAATTTTCACCATACACTGTACTACAAATTATAGTACATCGGAGTGGTGAATTTGAATGTAAAGATGCAAATATCATCGTTAATGATGCGATACAAATCTGTCATCCCGGCACCCTCTGTTCCGGGCATAGCCATCAAGCTAAGGGTTTTAATGGTTAGTCGTTGCTCCGATTCCGTCACCCTCGCGAACGAAGTGAAGGCGAGGGTCTGGGACTCACTGTCCTGGATCCCCGCCTACGCGGGGATGACCCCGTGGGGGTGTATTTTCCAAACACTTACATGTTTATGTCTTGGTCCTGCTTACTCAATCACATGGTATTCTGGATTGATCATCTTGATGTTGTTGCGTAGCCCTGGTGAAATCCAAACCCTGTTGGAATCAAGCACCAGCATGGTTTCGATTTGTCCATTGGATTCTGCCACGACCTTTTTAATGTCTTCAAAAGGTAAGATCATGAACCAAGTACACAGCGTATTTTTGTTCATCCAGGGAATGGATGTACTGACTGTGGCACTATGCTTGCCAACCGTAGATTCACCGGTGTGTGGATCGATAATGTGATGATGACTTTTTCCTTTGGAATCTTTGAACTGTTGTTCGTAATCACCCGATGTGCAGAAGCTGTGTTTGTCGGGCTGCATGCGCGCTACGGCCAACAAGTCGTCAGGGTTGGCTGGGTCTTTGACTCCGAGCACCCAGGGCTCCCCATTGGGCTTAATACCCCGATAAGCAAAATCTCCACTAATTTCGACGAGCCAGCTCTTAGCACCTGCCTTTTCCAATTGGTTTGCCATGTGGTTCAAAATATTTCCTTCCATAAACGCCCCAAGGGCAAAATGGTGCGCCGGCTTGAGAATGATCATGGACTTGCGGATTGAATCTAAACTATAAAATGGAGTTTGTAAGTCTTTAACGAAAGCCTTGCGTTCCGCAACCGTTGGTACGCGTGATTCCTGGTCCCAGCCGATTTTCCATGCCCGCAAAAGGTTTCCGATGCCCACATCAATATCTCCATGGGAAAACTCCCGGAACTTTAGCGCAAAGGAGAAAAGGTCATAGGCCTCTTCGTCTAAAGGGATGGTGTCGCCAAGTTTTGCGTTGAATACCTTTTGATCCAGTTCGCCATCGTATTTGTATTTGGAGGTGAAATCCTTGATCCATGTGGCTAGGGTATCTACTCCCCGAAACAGGATGGCGGAATCGCCAGGCGCCGACATGCGGAGAACTGCGTACTTGGAGACGTACTCCCAATGGTGGACTTTTTCTTGAGCGACTGGAGGAGTAGGAGTAGGTGGCGCTTGGCGTTTGGACCAAAAGAAATAGACAGATCCAGCCAGCGCAACAATCAGAATCAAGATAAATGATTTTTTCATGTGCGCAATTTAGAAATATCGCCCATGGTAAGGAGACGGTTGTCCTGTCATTGTGGCCTTCGTCCACTGCACTCTGTTCCGGGGGCAGGCTCATATCACAGAATATTGCAGAATGGTGCGGTGATGCTCCACACAGTGGATAGTGCTCCACTTGGCGAAGCCCAAAAGTGGCCAAGCTTTGCATAGCTGCCAGTAACCGTAACTGGCAGCACATCGGCCGTGCCGGGCATGACAAAACAACCGGGCATGCCAATTATCCCGTTCGCCCAGAGTTATACTTTGAACTTCCCGACCAGTGCCTTTAATCCCTCAGAGAGCCGTGCGAGCTCTTCTGCGCTTTCCTTTACTTGGGTTACCCCAATGGTCGTTTCGCGCACAGCACTGCTGGCTCCATGGATGGACCCAGCGATTTGCGTGAGCCCGGCTGCAGACTCGGAAACGTTGCGGGCCACATCCCTTGCGCCACCGCTGACTCCGCTGACATTCATGGCAATTTCGCCGATCGTTGCGCTTTGTTCGCCCACGGCGCGCATCACTGCCTGGGAAATGTGGTTCACTTCATCAATAACCGTTACAATTTTCTGGATGGCATCGATCGCAAATTTGGTGTTACTGGACATTTCGTCAATTTGGGCTTCAATCTCCTGGGTTGCCTGGGCTGTCTGCTTGGCCAGCTCCTTGACTTCACTGGCAACCACTGCGAACCCTTTGCCTGCCTCGCCCGCAGTTGCGGCTTCGATGGTGGCGTTAAGCGCAAGCAAATTGGTCTGCTCCGCCACATCATTGATCATGTCGATCATCTTTCCGATGGAGTTTGTGGCGGCGCCGAGGCGATCCATAATTTCTTTTCCGGATTGAGCATGCTTGCTGGCTTCCGAAGAGGCCTGCAATTCCATTTGACTGCTTTTGGCTACTTCTTTTACGGACGCGCTCATCTCTTCGATGGCGGCGGCAACCGTATTGACCGAGC
Organism: uncultured Fibrobacterota bacterium; assembly: GCA_903876665.1. Classification (GTDB taxonomy): domain Bacteria; phylum Fibrobacterota; class Fibrobacteria; order Fibrobacterales; family Fibrobacteraceae; genus CAIRAY01. The sequence continues at coordinate 39,987 of CAIRAY010000043.1, forward strand.
TGGACATTTGCTCCGCAGCAGCGGCGATGGACCGGATGTTGGTGCTCGCCTGCTCAGCCGCCGAAGCGACAGTAGTGGTTTGAACGCTCAGTTCTTGGGAATTGCCAGCGATCTGGGTAGATACAGCAGATAGTTCTGTCGCTGCGGAGGCCACAGATTGGGAATTGTGGGTGATTTCGTGCAAAAGTTCGCGAGTATTGGAAACCATGGTTTGCATGCCTTGCGCCAGATCGCCAATTTCGTCTTTCCGTAAAAGGTAGGCCTGGGGAAGTTCTTTGGAAAAATCTCCATGGGCAAGGGTTTGAGTGAAGTCGCGAATTCCTTTGAGGGGGGGGGCGATTGCTCCCGAAACAATGATGGACAAGAAGCCTGCAATTAATATGGCAAAGATGCCTCCGGAAATCAATATAGTTCGTCCTTGACTTATGGATGCTTCTGCAGTGGCTTCGGTTTCTTTGATTCGCTTTTCTCGCCATGTGATGATCTCTTCAATGACCGGATCGACATTGGCCTGCATGTAGGGTATGCTCTTTGTCACAAGTAAATCCAGGGCAGAAGAATCAATCCCATCGTGTGCAAGCGTCATTTCAATGATTGGGTTGTTGATGTCTCGTGCACCGGCCAATGCCTCGTCGAGCTTGAGGAGCAAATCTTTGCCGGTTTTTGTTTTTGCTTCCTCCTTCAGTTTTGTAACCGCTTTTTTATACTCTTCACGGTCTTTTTCGATTCGAGCCATTTTCTCTTGTTTGCTTGCCATGTCGCCACCGGCTGCCATTCCAAACATTTGAAGGTAGATATTATCCACTAAAGTCCCGGCATCCTGGATGGCGTTCATCTTTGTCGCTTCGGATGTGGTGGAGTCCAGACCCTTGTTTACGTCAGTCATAGTCTGTAGGGAGACGATGATAAGCCCAATCAGAGCCAAGCCCACAATCCCACCACAAAGCATCAGCTTTGATGCAGTTTTCAAGTCATTAATTTTCATGCATGTTCCTATGCTGTTTTAAAAACGCTGACCACGGTCTTAATGCGAACAGCCAATTCATCCAAAGTCTTTGCGCTGTCCTTGATCTGGTGGATGCCAGTAACGGCATCTTGGGCGGCAGAGCTGACTTTGGAAATTCCGACTGCAATGTTTGATATCCCTTGTGCAGATTCGCTGACATTCGTGGCGATATGTTGCGCGCCCTGACTTACCTTGGAAACATCAGAAGAAATATTTTGCACCGTGGAGTTTTGTTCATGAACCGTTGAGACAATATTGGATGAAATTTGGTGGACATCTTCAATCATGGTGGAGATTCCCACGATGGCATCAATGGCATTTTGGGAGAGATCCTGCATTTGTTTGATCAGCGCTGCGATTTCAGTGGTGGCCTGGCCAGTTTGTTGGGAGAGGTTTTTCACCTCTTTGGCAACCACAGCAAAACCAAGCCCGGCATCGCCCGCAGAAGATGCCTCAATCGTTGCGTTCAGGGCCAGCAGGTTGGTCTGACGCGCAATTTTGTTAATAATGCTGATCACTTTATCGATGGATTTTGCCGAACTTCCGAGCTGTTCAACGAGTACCAGCGTCGCTTTGGCCTTTTCATTTGCGGCCGAAACGGACACGGATTCCTTATTGCATTGCTGGCCAACGATCTGGAGGGATTCATTGAGCAATTCCACGGATTTGGCGACATTGGAAAGGGAATGGGACATTTCCTGGGTGGACTGGGAGATGGAATCAACCCGGGTCGCCGCATCGGTAGCTGCCCTGGAAACGGACTGGGCTTGTTGGGTCAACAGCTCCGTGTGTGTGGTGACTTGATCTGAAGATCCCGAAAGGCCTTGAGATGCATCAGTCAATGTGCCAATGTTTTGTACAACGCCATCAACGGTATTGCGCAATTTTTCCAAGAAAATATTGAACCAGCTGGCCATTTCGCCCAGCTCACCCTTGTCTGTGACTGAAAGGTGAGCCGTTAGGTCTCCTTCGCCATCGGCAAGGTCTTTCATCATATTTTTCATTTGGTCAATGGGGCGAACAATAAGGCCCGAGATAAAGAGAATTGCCAAGATGACAATGGCGATCAAAGCCAAGGAAAGTACGATGTCGAGAATATATCCGCTCTTCACTTTTTTGGCTGCCTGGTTTTCTAGGCCGTCAACCTTGGTTGCGATCAGGTCCCTAAGCTTGCCTGCTCGATTAAAAAGTTTGGCGTACTCCTCGGCGTGGGGGCCACTAATAAAGGCGTTGGCTTCGTCGGCGCTACCCGCCATGAACAAGGGAACGAGCTTCTGGTCTCCGGCATCATTGTAGGCCTTCCAGGCGAGGTCGAAGCTGTCGATTTGAGCCGCAAAATCAGGCGATGCGGTTTTGGCACGGTCGCGTAGCTGGGCGACAATGTTCAAAACTGGAGTTCGGTAATCGTCTAACCCGTAGATTTTGTCTTCGACTTGATCTGCGGGAAGGGTGGGCAAAAGAGCAAAGGCCGCAGCCAATTGTTCCAGATTCATCTTGAGAGGGGAGATGTCCTCCATGATGAACCGGTAGGCGGTGATCTGGTTGTAAATGGGAGACCCGATTTGTACGCTTCGGGTGATGTACATGCCCTTGGCCACAAAAATTCCGCAGGCAAAAACCAACAATGCCCCGAGGAGCATTAGTTTGCTACGGATTCCGCGGAACTTATGGATAAAGGATGTCACGGAGTAATAGCCCCTTCTTTACCATGAAGCAAAGCATTTCGCTGGAGACCGTGGCACCACTAACGCCGTCAATGTCCTTGCCGATGGTGAGTGGGTCGCTTAGACCCTTTCCAAAGAAGGACTTGAGGAAGGTACGGTTGGAAAGTGTGCGGGCGCGACCGTCCATATATTTCATCATGGCCATGTTTTCCACCTTTTTAGTGGCAAGGTCAATCACGATGATGAACTGAAGCGGACCCCATTTGTCTTCTTGTTCTTCAATGATGGCCATGGAGGCACGTTTGCCCCCCTTCATTCCGAAGTAGAAGGTATACTGGGCTTCATTTGCTCCGGCGGGCTTTTTAATTGAATACAGCTTGCCACCCAGTTTGGAGGACAAAGTGCCCAGCTGTGCCGGGGTAAGAGTCTTTGTTTCGGACTCCACTTTTTCGGCAGTTAGAAACATGCGCTTGACCGCATCTTCCTGGGTCAGCAAGTCCACAGCAAAGGCGGGCCCAACAAGAAGCGAGCAAACCAGGGAGCTCAATAGAATTCTTTTCAGCATTTTGTTTTTCCTGTTTCGTTGAGGCTTAGAATGTCAGACGCCAGCCAATGGTACCCTGGGCAAATAGCAAGGTGTTGCTAAGACCGGGGGACTTCCAAGGGTTTTGCACGCCGTTAGTCAAGTCCAGTTGAAAGATCAACTTGGAGCTTTCGGAAGTAAATACCTGGACGGCTGGGGTAATGCTGGCATACACTTCCTCACCGGGTTGTGGTGCGTAGGTGTTAATGAAGTTGTGGTAGAGGAATGAGCCACCCAGGGTGGTGCGGAGAACCTTGTTGTGACGATAGGTTAATTTGAGGTAACCACCATGAGCGATGGCATCATCGTAAGAATTGGCAATGCGATCCTGCCACCAGCCAAAGGAACCTTCGGCGCGAGCCGCCCAAGCTCCATGAGTGTAGGATACGCCTGCAGCGGCGCGACCCATGCGTTTTTGGTCCTCTGAATTCCAGAGTCCACCTGCTCCGGAAAGATGGAACTTGAGGTGGCCCAAATCGGGTTCAATATGCGCCATAAATGTGGGGGTTTGTTCCTTGACATCCCGACTCGATCCTGTGATCAGGTAGATGTAAGTAGGCATGGATAGGGCATCGCCGAATTCGAAGGTGCGAACATATTCAAGACCTGCATCTGGAAACAGACCGGTCCAGGGGTCGATGGCGTATTTGGATCCGTTGATTACATCTTCCCAAAAAAGGTCCGTGCCATATTCCCAGGTGAAGCGGGGATGCACATAACCCACAGAAATTTCGGAACTTGGGGAAAGAATAGCCTTTACCGAGGCGCGAGCAAATTCATCGAACTTGACTTCGGTTTTTTTGGGCTTTTGGTCGCCAATGGCTTTGCCAAAAACAGGAGAAGCGCCCGAGCTCCCGTCAATGCCAATAAAGGGCCGGACATCTACCGATAATTTTTCGCTCACATCCCAACGGAACATGGGGAAAATGCGAAGCATGCTGACCCCGCTCCAGTCGGACTGGGTGGTCTGGGTCGTGGTGTTGTTGGCAATGATGTCGGTCACGCCAGAGGTTCTGCTCACCAACGAAAAAACCGTGTGTCCTCCGACAGAGACCTGCGCAACAACGAGTTGGGCGGATAGAACCATCGCAAAAGCGATTTTGTGTGCAATTTTGGTCATGGATAGAATCCTTATTTAAGAGCCGCTTTGATAAGCCAGGTTAACCGTTTCCAATTCAGAACAAGATGAACTACTAAACCGACCAGGAATAAAATCCCGGCGGTATCGTGGAGATAGGCGAGAAAGGTGAAGGAGAATTTTTCAAAGACTCCTTTTTCCGCGAGGAAGTCGTACCATGCAATGGGGAAGGGCATTTTTACAATACTGGTCAGAATAAGAAACAGGGCGCACAAAATCATTATCGCATCCACAATCAGGCGGATTTTATTGGTGCGTGCCGTTTGGGCGAGCTTCTGTGCCTGAGTCATGGGAGGGACAGGCACAGATTGCTTCACAGGCTGTGCCACGGGCTGAACCACCGGCTGTTCTAGCGGCTGAAGCTTAATTTGGGGCGCGGGCTGCGTCAATTCGTCCTCCATGCAAGTTTATCATTCTTCGGATGCACCCGTTGTTCCGTCCGTTGAGCTGGAGGACGCTTCAACGATGCTGGAAGAGGCTCCATCCGTTGAGTTGGAGGATGTTCCGTCAGGGTCGCTGGAAGAGGTTCCATCCGTCAAACTTGAGGATATTGCTCCCGGTGAGGGCACCGTCGGAATGCCAATGGAGGCTTGGCAACTAAGGGTTACGAGGATGCCCAAAAGGAGTGCGATGAGTATTGCCAGTTTTTTTGAGTGGGTCATAACTTACTCCGTATAGGCGGTGTAGGACAATATATTGGCGGTGGTTGGTGCAGAAATGGAGGCAGTGGAAGGGATATGGGACCCGTCAAAAACGAATGTTCCACAGGTGTGTTGGGTCAGGAAGGTTAATGAGCTAAGAATATTTGGGGTAACGGTAAGATCCTTGGCAATCTTGTTCATATTGGCGACTTCAGAGCAGAAACGATATGTTCCGGGGGCGACGACATGATCCAGTGAATCCGTAAAATTCCAGCGGGCCTGGACGGTATTTTCGGGATGGGTTGGTGTTATGGCTCTGGAGGCACCTGCAACACCATCGAGGAATTTATTGCTATCAGCCCTCCAAACAAAAGGGGTTACATCTTTGGGCCAAATAATGGCTTGGAGCCAACGACGATAATCTAACCCGTTTGGATCAAGGCTCTTGATCACAATGCCCGTTTTGCTGAACCATTGGGGCACGTGTAGTTCCATTGGGTCCTTTCGGTACACTAACTGAGGATTGAGGAGAAGGGTTTTCACATATTGGCTATCCGCATTTTCAATCCAAAAGATATAATCGGTTGCAGGTCTGGTTGAATCAGCCATGGCTGCATACCGGGTCCCAATATTTATTGGACCGTTGTAGCGAAGGTCCAGAACCAGGTTCGTTGGAGGAGCCACCGAAGAGGAACTTCCATCGGTGGTACTGGATGATGCAAGCACTGCGGAGGAGGAAGGAGCCACCGAAGAGGAGGCGAGCACCGAAGAAGATGAGGCAAGGGAGGAGGACGCACCTTCCGAAGATGAAGCACCTTCCGAAGATGAAGCGCCGTCTGAGGATGACCCTTGTTCGGAGGAGGTCAGCACCGAAGAGGATGCTGCTACAGAGGATGTAGCCACAGGGGCAGGCTTGAATGAGGAAGAAAGTGGGCCTTCAATGCATGCGGCCAGAAGCAAGGTGGCACAAATGGGTGCAATCAGCCATGCATGTTTTTGAAGAGATTTCTGAATCATAGTTCCTCGCAAATCAAAGAGCTTCTATTTGATTGTACCCACTCGGATTACCTTCAAAATAGACTGGTTTACAGTTTACACCAAATATTTTAAAATTTCAAGCATATTTTTGCGCAAATGATCATTTGGGTGTGGTGGCCCCTTGCCACTTGCTGGGGCGACATCCGAATTCTTGCTGAAAAAACCGATTGAATGATGACCGAGAGGAGAACCCAGCCATCTTGGCTAGGGCTTCTATGGTGAATTTTTCGTTGACCGAAAGGCTGTGCAACCGTTGGTATTCCTTTATCCGGAAGCGGTTTAGGATTTGATTGAAATTGTCGCCCAATTTCCGATTGATGACTTTGGATAGAATGTTTCGATTGGTTCCCAGTATGCGGGCCAAACCGTTCAAGGTTAACTTGGGATCAGTGAACAACTGAGTCGAGGTCATTGCTTCCAAGAATGAATTGTAGATGGGGTCATCCGATGAATTTTCTGTGAAGGAGGGATGAGTCTGTTCCCATCGCGCAATAACCCGGGCCAAATCCTGGATAGCAACGGGCTTGCGAAGATAGTCAAAGGCTCCTAGGCGGATGGCTTCGATGGCGGAATCCAATTCAGCGAAGCCCGTGAGCAAAACCACCTCAGGTCGCTTAGTTGATGGGATTGCCTGGAAATCCCTTAAAAGGTCAATTCCGCTTTTGTCGGGCATTCGGATGTCGGAAAGCACCAAAGGAAATGACCCGGATTGGAATTCCTTCATGGCGATCACAACGGATTCGCAAAGGGTGGGTAAATGACCGAGTACTTTCAAGGCGTCCCCGTAGCTTTCGAGGCAATCGGCATCGTCATCAACGACAAGAATATTCATGGTTTGCTCCGGTCTTGAAATAATCTAAAAATCAAGCGGACAATGGCTCCGCCTTGTGGGTGATCCGCTAGCATGATCTCTGCGCCCCAAGCGCGTAAAGTCGATTGGACGATGGCCAGTCCAAGCCCCATTCCGCGGTCGCGCGTAGTGAAGAATGGTTCCAAAGCCCGTCCCAGATTGGCTCCAAATCCGACTCCGGTATCCCGGATTGAGATTGCTAAAATTTCGGAAGTGGTTGTGGCCTCGATGGTGATGTTTCGACCCACCTTGTACTGGTTTTCCAAGGATTGGATGGCGTTGGTCATTATGCTTGCCAAGGACATTTCCAGGTCCGCAGGACTCGCCCAAATGAGGGGCAGTTCGGGGGGTAATTTCTTAATCAAGGTTATTCTTGCGCTAGTCATTCGCTCTGCGAAAATTGAGGTCGCATCGTCAATTGCATGGGACGGTGAGGATGCGGAGGGTTGTTCTTCGCTCCAGGTTCCATGGCGGCGCAATTGTTCAACCGTCCCAGCCATCCGTTCGGACAATTTTTCGATTCGGTCCGCATACTTGGCGATGGTCGCAGGTTCTAAAACCGGTTCTTTTTCAACATACATCTTTAGAGAAGATGCACTGAGCAAAAGGGAATTGAGGGGTTGGTTCATTTCGTGGGAAACAAGGGAGGCCAGGGAGCTTGAGGTCAGAACCCGAAAGGCTTTTTGCATCGAATCGTTCAGATGGACGGATTCTGAAATGTCTTCGTATATCACCATAATATTTTCGTTTGCGCCAGACACCCCCTGAATCGGAATCGCTGTCACATGGACGCTAATATTTTGAAATGGCCCCAGATTGTGTTTGGTAAATTGCTGCGTTTTTCCATCCAGCATCCCTTGTTTGCATGGGCAGTCTTGGCAATAATCCTGGTGGCCAAAAAAGCCAAAATAGCAGAATGGCAATTTAGAAAAATCCACGTGGTGGAACATGTTTTGAATGGTCCTATTTGCCTGGACCACCTGGAAGTCTTTATCGAGAATGTAGACTCCAAAAGGCATTAAATCAATAAGGTTCGTCCAGTCCGGAGTCATCGCCGCCCTTTGTTGATTTGACCCTCGACCGCGGTTTTTAGCTTTAGGTTGTCAATGGGTTTAAGAATCACATCGTCCATTCCTGCATCGATGCAGCGTTCATGTTCTGTTTGCAAAATGCCTGCGGTCAAGGCGACAATTGGAATACCACGTAAGTCCGGGGATTCCCGCAACCTCCGAGTAGTTTCGTATCCGTCCATCAGAGGCATTTGCACATCCATAAGGATTACATCGGGTTTTTTCTGGCAACAAATGGCGATGGCTTCGTAACCGCTTTTAGCTTCCCAAACCATGGCGAAAGGGAAAATCTGTAGCAAAATTTCGCGATTCATGAAGCGCATCACGGCGTCATCATCAACCAGAAGGATGGAATGCCCAATTCCTAGATCACGATTTTGTTGCTGCGTTGTGTCCATAGAATGCTCGTTATTGGTCCACCCCGTTGCGACCATTTTCCTACTGCACGATCACCCGGTCAAAGTCGACGACCATGGCCACATTGCCATCGCCCATAATGGCGCCTCCCTGGAAGATGGAGTCATCAGTATGGAGGCCGTCGATATTTTTTAGGACTACCTGCTGAATGCCTTCAATGTCGTCTACATGTGCCGCAAAGGACTGGGTCTTGTTTTTTAACACCACGAACATTCCCCGTCCAAATTGGTTCTCCTTGCTGACAAAATTCATATTGTGGAATATTTTAGAAAGGGAAACAATGGGCAGGCAATGATCCCCGTCTTTTACGCATAGGCCTTTTCCGACAACCGAGATCACCACGGCCGTGCTGGATTGGAAGCTGCGGATGATCCGGTCCAAAGGGAATACATAGCGGTTCTGATTCAAAAGAACGATGAAGCCGTTAAAAATTTGTGTGCTGACGGTTTTGGGAATCGCGATGGTGAAAGTGGAGCCTTTGCCTTTTTGACTCACCACTTTAATACTTCCGCCCATGCCTTCAATGGCGCGTTTTACCACATCCATTCCGACTCCCCGTCCCGAGATTTCCGAAACTTCGTTTGCGGTGGAGACTCCAGACTGGAAGATTAAATTGATGGCGTCCTGTTCGGAAAGCGTGGCGTTCTTCTCGATGATTCCCATGGTGACGGCTTTTTGAGTTAGCCGGTCAAAATCAAGTCCCTGTCCATCGTCAGAAATATCCAGAATGATGGCGACGGCTGTTTCGGTTATGGCAATATTGACTGAGCCAAGGGTGGGTTTGCCCTGGTTTGCCCTGATGTCCGGAGTCTCAATTCCGTGATCGGCCGAATTGCGTGCCATGTGTACCAACGGGGCTTCGATGATATCGGCAATGCTTTTATCTACCGAAATTTCGCCCCCCTGGACGGTGGTTTCAATTTGTTTGTTCCGCGCAGTGGCAATATCACGGATAATGCGGGGAAGTTTTTGCAGAATGGGATGCAGTGGCACTTTGCGGATGTTCATGATGCTGGTTTGCAAAGACCGGGAAAGTTCGCTGAAGGCCTCGTTTACCCGGCGGAATTCCAAGGAAAACACCTGTTGTTGCTTATCATTTGAAATCGTGGTATGCAGGTGGTTATACATTTCTCCGATGGTGAGCAATTCTCCCACATGGGCCAAAAAGGCATCGATTTTCGATTCCGCAATGCGCATGGTTTTGTCGGTGGATTTTTGTTGGGATTCGCTTGTGGGAGCGATGGTCGCTGCTGGTTGATGATCGTGGCTGAACTTCTCAATGATGTCGCATTTTTCGAGGAGGGATTCCCGGGTGATTGGATCATCAAGCCCAATGGAATTTCCTAGCAATTCCACCAAGGCCACAGCATCCTCAATCCCTTGTTTTGCCCGGGGGTCTTCCACATTCTGTTGCCAGGACTGAAATAGACCCTTGATGTCATTGATGGAGAGCTTTGAGCCCTTGGCTTTTAACTTCTGTTTGATTTGAGTGCATTCATTGATCTGGGCGGCCGCTACTTCCTTGGGAACATGGATTCCCGGTTGGCTGAGCTGCGCAAGGCGTTCCGCTTTATGAAATAGGTGATGAAACCCTCCCGCAGAAAGATCTTGAAGTAACTCGGACCAAAGCGCTTCTTTGCTGATGTTGTCTGCAGTTGAGGCCGAATTGACCTCCTGGATCAGCTGGTCAAAGGCGGTAGAATCAGGGGTTTCTTCGCCGTTTTTGCGAACTCGCCCCAGGATGGCCATCAATTCATCGGTACCCTTTAACAATACGCTGACAATGGCAGGGGACGGGGCAATTTTCCCTTTGCGCACAAGGTCCAGAAGGGTTTCCAGGGAATGGGCAAGTAGCTTAACCTTCATCAACCCGAAATAGGTGGCATTGCCCTTGAGGGAATGGACTGGACGGAAAATGGACTGGACGATTTCTGTGTTGCCTGGGTCGGATTCCAGTTGTACAAACAGATCGCTAACCGTGCTCAGTCCATCCAGGGATTCGTCGATGAATTCCTTGCGAAGGGCCAAATCTGCGTCTTCTTTGATTGGGCTCATTGGGCGTTTCCGGTGGATTGAGGTTTCATGCCCTGCAATTCGTGGAATTTATGCTTCCAAAGATCCAATGCTTTGAGTGCATCGGAAACCGCGGACTCCAGTTCGGTCAAATCATGAAGAGGTTTGAAAACGCAGGTATCTGCTTGTAAGCGCATGCACGCCAACGCATTTTCAAGGGTGACGTATCCAGTGATCATGACCACATGGGTCATGGGATATTGGCTACGGACTTCTCGGAGCAAGGATACGCCATCCATTTTTGGCATCATGATGTCGCTAATCACGACATCCACCGGGGCTTTTGCGAGAAGATCGAGCGCTTCTATTCCGTTGGAGGCTGTTTTAACGGAATACCCCAGCATGCGGAAATTTCTGGAGAGCATTTCGCAGATTTCTTTTTCATCATCAACAATCAGCAGAGAGCCGGCCATAGTCACAGTCCTTCGGAAAGGGATTCAGATTGGTTGGTGTATTTAGGGAGGGTAAACTCAAAACAAGCTCCCCCACCTGGAATGTTGTGTGCGGAAAATTGTCCACCATGCTCCTCAATAATGCCGTTGGAAATGGAAAGGCCAAGGCCAGTTCCTTCGGACTTGGTGGTAAAGAAGGGATTCACCAAGGTGTTGAGGAGTTTATGCGGTAGGCCCGGTCCGTTGTCCTGCACGGAAATTCGGATCATGGCTCCCTCCTGTATCGCTTTTATGCCAAGGTGGCCAGCGGGAAGGGACTTCATGATATCCGCGGCGTTCATGATCAAGTTGATGAGGACCTGCTCAATCTGCTGGATGTCGCCGAAAACCTGGGGTAGGGAGTCGTCTGGGCTTCGTTCGACCTGGATATTTGCCTTCAATTTGGAATGACAGAATTCAAGAGAGGTCGTGATCGCTGTGGAAATTTCAAAGGGGTGCTTGATGTATTTCTCTTGTCGGGCAAACCGCTTTAACCCGGAAACAATTTTGGAAATCCGATTTACTCCGGTGTGGATCCCGGTTAGCATTTTTGGAAACTCTTCCAGGATAAAGGCCATTTGCTCATTTTGCTCTTGGAGCTGTGGAGCGACCTGATTCCAGGCCCGTTCCATGGTCTGGGCATTTCCTGCGATGAAGGTCAGAGGGTTGTTGATTTCGTGGGCGACGCCGGCGGACAATGTCCCCAGTGTCGCCAGGCGGTCGGTATGGATCAGCTGCCGTGCGCGTTCATTCGCCAAGGATTCCATTTCCTTGGCATAAAGGGAGAGTTTTGTCTCGTATTTTAAAACGCGTTCAGCCACATGAATTTTATGGCGCAATATTTCGGAGTCCAGGGGTTTGGTGAGGTAGTCGTCCACGCCCACGGAAAATCCCATGTCAATATCCTTTTTTTCGGTTTTGGCAGATTGCATGATCACATAGGTATAGGGTCCGCCCATGGCGCGGATTTTTTTGCAAACATCCGTGCCGTCCATTTCCGGCATCATCCAGTCTAGAATGACTACCCGGGGGGAGTCTGGTTGTTGAATAATTTCCCATGCCTCGGCACCATTGGTGGTGGCAATGACTTCGTGGCCGAATTTATGAAGCAAACCTGTCAATATAAGTCGGGCAGTCAAGCCATCCTCGGCAATCAAAATCCTCATGAACACTTCCTATTCATTCGCATGGTTCATTTACTGGATTCGATTGTACCCTTTTTAGATGCATAAATCCAATAACAAATGGGGGATTTGACTAAAAAAGCTAAATTTTTGCCATGAGCGAAATATTCAAAGTTGATTTCAAAGTCCGCGACTACGAATGCGATCTGCAGGGCGTAGTGAACAATAGCGTTTATCAGAATTACCTCGAACATGCCCGGCACGAGTTCCTTTTGGCCCGCGGGGTTGATTTCCCTGAGCTTACCGCCCAAGGGATTCACCTGGTGGTGGTCCATGCCGAGCTGGATTACAAACGCTCCCTGAAGCCTGGGGACTCCTTTTCGGTGAGTGTGTTGTGCGAAATGGAAGGCAAGATCCGCATCGTGTTTGTTCAGGACATCGTCAAGGCGGATGGGACGGTGATCATGGCTGCAAGGATCACCGGCACTGCATTGGATCTTCGGGGAAGACCGCGAATCCCCGAGGGGCTAGTGGAAAAACTGGTGGGGTGACTGGGATATGTTGGATGGCAGGAATCCTACTCGTAACTATATTTGGGCCCCAAATAATAGTGGAGTGGTAATATATGGAAGACAGGAAGACAGGAAGACAGGAAGACAGGAAGACAGGAAGACAGGAATGAACTCCCTATATGGGTACTGCTAATTAGTCTCTTCATTTCTTTAAGTTGGGCAGGCAATACCACCTCGCTCAGCAACACCCGGATTGCAATTGCCCAATGGGGGGCTGAGAAAGATGGACTGGTGTTCCCCCAAAGAATTTTTGACCTGACTGTATCTGTTCCCATTGGATTTGGAGCGGGCACGCCCTCCTCGAATTGTGCCTCTGGGGTTGTCAACTATGATTGGAGTCGCTGTGGAAAAGCCTGGCTGGATTCCTCTCTCACTCAATTTGCCCGGGCCGTCTTTGAAATGTCCAACGGGGTCCATGTAATTGGCCGGGTTCATATCATTCAGGACAGCTTACCCCTCCTTCAGGGAGATTTTTCTGTTTTCATTGATTCTACTCAGGGTAGTACTGGAGGGCGATCAAATACAATGAAATCCCAATTTTTGGCGCTTAAGCGAGCTCCCGTTTTTATGTATGCAAGGTGTTATTGGAAGGGCATGAAAGTCAACTCTCCTTTGACATTCGGGGCTACTTTAGCCCATGAATGGGGGCATTCTACTTATGGGCTAGGTGATGAGTACTACTATGGTAGGGATAATAATTTGCATGAGGCAGCTCATGCATATTATAACATTGCCTGGCCAAGCCTTATGTCCAACCAGGAGGAAGGGATTCCTTGGTCCTGGAATTTTTCTGATTCCAATTACAGCACTCGTTTCGATGGGGGACCAAGGCCATTGACAATGCTGGACACTGTCATAGGTCAGAATATTACTGACAGTTTTTACACGAACGCAGATGAAAGTTACGGAGGATTGAATACCTGGGAGTATTTGACAACACCCAATGATTCCCTGCATGGAGCCATCCTACATTCTCCGTTCTATCCTGAATTGAGGTTCTTCCGTGATCAGCGACTGTCTTTCCCCTTGTTGACAACAAAGCCTGACAGTCTTTGGCATGGAGTCCTTAAGGCGGATGGAACAATGGATACGGATACGAGTTTGCGCTTTCCGGTGAACGGCATTTACCCCATCCTGAACTCCATCTATGAAAGTCACGCTCTGGATCATTTTGAGACCATTTGGGTCCCTCAGTCTCCTGGATGGAAACGGGTGTATTTGATCGATCAAACCTTGGATGTGGATGGGAAGGGGTTATTTGCCGACTTCAATGCAAGTTCCGCCATGTTTATGGCCCGCCTCCTATCTCTCGGGGAACATCAAAGTCCAACGAACAATAATTTATGTGAGGTCGGCCTTGTCCTGGCATACGGGGAGAATTCCAGGTCTGTAGTCCCTTTTGGGGATTGCCATTTACAGGCCAAGGCGGTCAGTGATTCTCTTTCTTCCTTATCCAAGCCAAGGTCCTATACTCAGGTTCTTCCGCATGGATCGGGTAAGGGGCTTTCTGCGGCCCTGAGCCAAGCCAGGAATTGGTTTAAATTGGATTCAGTCCCTTCGGCAAATGAGCTGGTCATTGTAACCCGAGGCTTCTCAAATATTTCCAGTGATCCCTATGCTGGGCTTCTGGTTAGAGATGGCGTTCGTTCCGTCCTTCAGGATCTTGAATCTGCTGGGGTTCGACTGAGAATTCTATCTGTGGGAGATTCGGCTTCGTCGACTCGGTTTTCAATTTTCAAAGACTGGTATTCATATATTGATTATCGAGAATATCTCCCTCTTGACCACCTTCAGGCTCGGCAACAATTATCCATGTCCATGTCGTTAAATTGCTCGAGAAACCACATTTGCATTCCTCAAAAAAGGACGATTTCCTCTCAGATGCCTCAGCTGGGGAATTTGTATGTACCCATTGATTCTCTGGCGGGGGCTTTGCCTGCTGTGGTGGCTTATGTGAAGGGGAAAGTGATTGGTTGGACCACTAGTGGTAGCACGGTGGTTGATACAATAAAAAGTGGGGTAGCGACAAAGGTCTTTCCATATAAATATGGTTGGGGAATGAAGGGTGATGCCTGGATCTTGTTTTCATCTCCAGATTCGAACCTATTTGCCTCAAGTAATAGCTGGAGTGGTACGTTTTATAAAAATGGAAATGCAAGTTTCCCCCAAGGGTGCGACTCAGCTAGGGTAAAGGGTAACTATGTAATTTGGTGCAAGATCCGTGATGGGTCTTCTAGTCTTTTGGCTCTTTATGATTCAATCTTTGTTCAGCGAAATTCGCTGGATACGCTTGTTTACTACACATTTAGTCGGTCCCCACAACCTGACACCACATCAAGTCAAATTGGCTCAATGGCCTTTTCCTCCAGCGGCTTTGGTGGACGAGTCGCTTATCCTTGGCCGGTCCAATTGGAGCATACCATGTCCGAGGAAAGGGCAAATGCAAATCCCATCGTTCGGGGCATTGTTGTTGATGCCGGGGGGGCTGCTTTGGATACGGTGGCTATGAAGCGAAGCTTTCTGGAGCCTCGATATGTGGGGCAGTGGTCCGGTTACCAGTCGAAGGGGCTGTACCAGGTTGAATTTTTGCACGGGGACTCCATTGTGGATGAGACATCCTTCCTGGTTGATCAAGTCCCATCCGATGATTATGGAACTTGTGATGCTCCCCAGCTTGTGGATGGGGCGCAGTGGTTGCGCGGGCGTTCCGATTGGGCAGGGGATCAAGATTGTTTCCAAGTCCGTATGCCCGCTGATAGTGCGAATGTAGTGTTGCGTCTTGCCGATCTGGTTGGGATTCCTCCGCAAATTCAATTGCGAACTACACAGGGTAGCTGGATTGATGCGTCCACCTTGCAACAATTCGCATCCCCGGCGGGTTACTCCGTTTATCTGGTACCCGCAGCTTGGGCTGGTCAATCCTTCTTTGTGCAAATATCCAGCGCTGGTTCCAAGCCTACATCCTGGAGTTTGGGTATTGGGCCCCTTGCTGCGAGGGAATCGCCACGGGAATTTGCACAAATCCAAAGTCTGGACAAAGCCGGATCTTCTGCGGTTCATAGTGAGATTGCCTTGCGCATTCAAAATACCGGTGCGGATACCCTAAGGGATTTTCGTCTACGCTATTATTTCTCCACCGAGAATTTCAGGGAACCTCAGGTCGATGATTGGTGGTCAGCCTTCTGTGCGGTGCGCCGTATCCAACTTGGCCAAGAACTCTGGGCCGTCGAACTGGATTATGCGGGCACAAAGCTTGCGCCCGGTGCGAGCCTATCCATCAACCCAGACCATGCCGTGGGTGTCCATTATCCCGATTGGTCGTCTTGGAGCAAGTCTAATGATTGGTCCAATTTACCTGGAGGTGAGTTCCAGGCCAATCCCCGGATTGGCTTGTTTAATGCCCAGGGCGTCCTTTTGCAAGGTGAGATTCCTACACCGGGCCTTGCCACCCCAAGAGAGCCTCAACACTCGGTACGGGTGCTTACTCGTGACGAAAAATGGTATGATGCCCCCTGGAGTGGTCCAAACTTCCGCATTGAAAATATGGGGGATAGTCTGACTGATTTCCGGGTGGAATATTATTTTCATGAAGATGGCATCCTGTTCCCCCCAATTCTTTGGCAAGGGCCATGTGTCCTTCACTTGGATACCTTGGGACATGGGGATTATCGCCTGGTGTTGGATTATCATGGAGTCACCTTGCTTCCCAACCAAGCCAATGTTTGGGTTGCCGATGCCCTGGTAGGCTTGCATTTAGAGAATTGGGGATCATGGAACAAGCAGGACGACTATTCCATCTCGAGCGGAGCGTCTTGGGCCGTTAACCCACGAGTGGAAGTTTTTGATAATAGTGGAATCAAAATCTACGGAAACCGGGAGTAACCAAAATGAAGCGATTTACACCTATTTTCCTTTTGCTCCTGGGGACCTTGTTGTTTGCTGATGTCCGTCCACCCTCTTACCATACCTTGGCTATTGATAGTGCAGGAAGAGTTTGTGTGGGTGGCGATTCGGTGATTCAGTGCAATGGTTCGGTGCAACGGATGTACGAATTTTCAAATCTCTATGCCCTGTTGAGTCCACGGACAGGAATGTTTGTTGCCTCATCAGGAAATGGATCAGGATTAAGGATATCGGACTTATCTGATTCGCTAATCTTTGGAAAACTCTTGGATGGTTCCTGGGCAAGCGTGAACAATTGCTATACGACCAGTTTTGATGTTCTTTCCTCTGACAGCGTTATTCTGGGCTGTTGGGGTGGCCTTGGTGCTTCAAGTTTTCCGATTAAAGCTCAAATGGTTCTCTCTGGAATCCCTGAAATACTGGCCTACACCATTGTGTTTGACCTAGCTCGTGACTTTGAAGGTCAACTATGGGTGGCAACTGATTCGGGCGTGTTTGTCCAGTCTGCAGATGGAAGTCAGTGGACCCGCAATATCACCGCAGAAAGGATTGGAAACATCGTGGCGGTTGACTCCGGCCTTGTTTCCATGCAACAGAAGAATTTCATTTTGGATCGCCCCTTTGACATTCGGCCCTATGTTTGGTGGGATAATCTCCATTTAGGTTGCACACAAAACGGGGTGTGGACCACTACCTGCGCCAAAGAAACCGTAGCCTACGATACCGTGAAAACACATGTATTGAATTGCCCCAAGCCTGGTTTCTGTTATGCAAGTCTGCAATATGGTGGAGACTATCCTCGCTTGGTGCAATTGGATCACGGAGCAATCGTCAAAACCCATTCATTTCCAGGAACGGTTTACGACATGGCTCTCGCTCCCAATGGAAGAATTTGGGTCGCAACTGGTGCTGGACTGTTTTCATTGGATTCAGGGACCTTCGAGGGCCAACGGGAGGCCATTGGATCGGATTTGGGATATGAGCCGATTCCGATTCAAAAAACGGTTGGCCAAAGCAAGCCTTTCTGGTCTTTGCATGGCCGCGTTCTGACCTTTAGCGGGCAGGCGGGAAGGGTCGAGCTCTTTGATCTTTTGGGAAATCGTCAGGCGAGTGAAACCCTTGGTAAAAATTCCCCGAATATGGCAATACCCCATCGGGGTGTATGGGTAGTTCGTTTCACTGGGACAAATGGGGCCATAACCAGTGTTCCGTTAGCTGTGCCATAGCCGCGCATTCTTCGCCACAATATTATCCACCGTGGTCTGAATCCTTGCCACCACCCGGTTCTTGGGCAGGATGCCACTTCCGACCTTGAATACCTTGATCCAGTCGGGTTCCAAGTTTTGCAAATCAAAGAAGGGGGTGATCAAAGTTGCAATCACCTGGTCCATGGCATCGTTGCCTTCAAAGCGATATTGATGCACCTCCCCGAAGGAATTCAGGGTGAAGCAGGTGAGGCTCAGTAAAATACCCACATCATCGGGCTCCGTGCAATTGGGGAGTATGAACATCCTTTTTATTTTCGCGGTTCCATCCCAGGTTTTCAGAATCTGATCCATGATGTCTTCCCGAGGAAGAAACTGGGAAAATTGGTGAATGAATTCTTTGACAAACGGCAAGGTGTATACCGGGTTGGATAGCAGAGTCAGCTTTTGCGAGGGGTGGTAATTGCCGTTGACCACAAGCCAAGCGCAGACATTCAGCAAATCCGGATGCCGGTAAATCCGGTTGTTGCGGCAGTGGGCCTTGGTACCCACAAAGTCGGCGTGGATCACCCAAATTTCCTGATTTTTCTCGTCGCGGTCCTTGGTCAGGTGCATCATGTAAATCAGTTTGGCGTTCAGCACAGAAAGAGTCTGAGGGATTTTGTTGGATTCCTTCTGCAAGTATGCGCGCAGGGTTTTCCCCATGATCGTTAGGTCTCGGTCGGAGATGCTCCCGGTAGAACTCATGGCCTGGTCCCGCATTCGTTTGTATGCATTCATGAAGTAAGTAAAGATTTTGTCCGAAAATTGAGCGATTTCCTGGTAGCTCCAATTGCGGAAGTCCTGGTAATGGGCGATTTCGGCTTGGGTCAGGCCCCATCCACCGGCGAGCTCGTACAGGTAAGTTTGCTTCTGGCGATTCACCTTGGGATCGATTCCTGCAAAGCATTTAATCAGGAAACATTCTTCCAGAAGTTGGGCCTCCAGGGGTAATTTCCCTTCTCCGCATTTAAAATTTCGAACTAAATCGATCATGTCCAGATAAGGGTCCAATTTCGAGACGGAGTCCATGTTGAGAATGGATCGCTTTTCCCGCTCACAAAGAAATTCTGGCCTGCTCCCTAGAGCATAGTATTCCAATAGGCCAATCTTGATCACAGACTTGAAGGGAGAATGCAACCCTTTGAGGATTTGCCAAAGCACGGCCCCAAAAATGTCTTTGGAATTAAAGGCCTGGATTCGTCCCAGGTCCAGCATTTTTCCTTTGTCCTCAATGCTTGTCGATAATCCAGAAACATCGGATAAAAGGGGCTCCGCCCAGTAAACGGGGTACTTTCCGGCCAGATGGATCATGGACCGGTAGAATTCATCCTTGAGGAGTTTTCCCAGTGCGCTCCCGCAGGATTCTCCGCCCAGTTCCCCGTAGTTTTCCTCACGCAGGTCGTGAATGTCGGTAATAAAAAAATGGACTTCCATTTCGTGGGCGGACCCTGCCCAATTTTCGATCAGGTCGATCTTTTTTTGTAGCTGCCGGATTTCTTTGGGGTCGGCGTTTCGCTTGTCGATTCCAATCCAAAAATCCATGTCGCTTCCCGCTGCAAAGGCCAGGGTTCCTGCTGAGCCCATGAGATACAGAAACTCGAGTCTGCAAGGCTGGTTTGCTGGCAACGCCGATTGCATAAAGGCTTTTTTAAAGTTGTGGAAATAGCGGCAGCCCAGTTCACGCACATAATGCGATGGCTGATATCCTTCAATTCCAAAAAGGGTGTCTTTGGTCAGGGACGGAAAAAATAGGCTTGCTGGATATTGGAACAGCAAGGGAAACAGTTCCAGAACCTCGCGTTGGTCCTTGGGGAGCAAGGTACAATGATACTCGTAGCGGAGCAGGTTCTCCTGTCGGATGCGGTCGAAGATCGGGGCACTCTTTGGGGTTGGTCCGGTCATTCTATACCCAAAGGTTGTAAAACGCCCGGGGTCAGTGAGACGGTGGTGTCGATCCATTCTTGGGCCATAATGTCCCTAATGCGAAGACTCCATGGGGCCGGGGGCGGTCTGGAGACTACGAAACGGTTATAGTACTTGCGCGGTATATTTTGCCATCCGGTGTCCGTTTTAATTTCCAAGGAATGGATGGGATTGGTGTGATTCTGCAACTGCATGCTAATGTACCACTTGGAACTCTTGGGAGTGAAGTGGATGGCCAGGGAATCTGCGGGAGGACAGGGGGCGAAATGCCAAGCAATAGGAACGGTGCCACTTTTTATGTTGGCGATTCGCTTAAAGGCTGTTGTGGTAAGATCCAGGTCTCCGGATTTGCATCCCGGGCAGCGATCATTGATTCTTAGGAGAACGCTGTCAATTGGGCCGGTGACCATGGCGCAGGCTCCACAGACCTCGGAATTATGGAAATCCGGGTTGTTCATGGCTGCCGACAAGGTGTCCCAAGGGTCGGAGGAGGGAAGCCCACAACTGCCACGACCTTTGTCTACATAATAAAAGGTGGCCCTTCCGGTGTGGAGGGAATCAACAGAAAAGAAGGATTTGGTGACAAGGCTATCCTGACCCCAGGCCAAGGTGGCCAAGGTTAAAAGCGGGATGATGTTTCTATTCCGTCTGAGCCGATCCATGTCTTGTCATGTCCGGGTTGGACATCTCCTCATACCAATATACTCCCTGAAAACCAAAAATCCCCCTTGCGGGGGATTGGTTGCAAATTGGTTTCCCTTGGCTTGATGCTTATGGCTTTGCGGATTCGGGAGCTGGTGTTTCGGCAACGGGAATGGCAATCAGTTCGATTTCGAAAATCAGCATGCTGTTGGGGGCAATGGAGCCACTGCCTTGTGCGCCGTAGCCGAGCTCCGCAGGAATCCAGCATTTGACTTTTTCGCCGACCTTCATCAAAGGAAGCATTTCTTGCCAGCCCTTGATCACACCGGTCAGCGGGAAGGTGGCAGGCTGACCGCGCTTGACGGAGCTGTCAAATTCGGTGCCATCAATCAGGGTTCCTGCGTAGTGAGCGGTGACCTGGTCCGTGATTTTAGGGGAGGCTCCAGTGCCTTTTTTGATCACTGTGTATTGAAGGCCACTCTTGGTAGTGACGACTCCCTTCACCTTTTTGTTCTTGTCGAAAAAGGCTTTGGCCTTTGCGGCGCCTTCAATTGCGGCGATGGAATCCTTTTTGGCACGGTTCTGCTGGATGATGGTCATCAGCTGGCTCAGGACCTCTTTGCGGGCCTCAGGTGTCAACAATATCTTGGTGGAATCCTTGTCGAGGATGTCTTGAAGTCCCTTGGTCAGCTGCTGGACGCTGATTTCGAATTCGACCTTTTTGAGTGATTCACCCATGTCAAGGCCAATGGCGTAGCTGAATTTTTCGGTGTCGTTTGCAAACTGAGGAGCCACCGGTGCTGGAGCCGGAGTGGCCACGGGTGCTGGGGTGGCGACAGGTGCTGGAGCCGGAGCGACTACGGGAGCGGGTGTTTTGGGGGCAGGAGCGGGCTTGGGTGCTGTTGCCGCGAAGGCCGTTGTGGCAATGAGGACAATTGGGGCAAATTTGAAAAAGTTCATGCGGTCTCCCAAAGGGGTTAAAATGTGAATGGCTATAATGTACGAATTCCTTGGCCAAAGAATTCAAAAAAGTTGCGGTTTTGGATTCTATTCCAATCGACCGCCCAAGGGCAGGGAATGGCGCTTCCACAATAAGAAGATTGCCGGGTAGACCGCGAGCTCCATCAGGACCGAGGTTACCACGCCACCCACCATGGGTGCGGCAATCCGTTTCATCACATCCGCCCCTGCGCCCGTACTCCAGAGAATGGGGAAAAGTCCGGCAAGGATGACAGACGCCGTCATGATTTTGGGGCGAACCCGGCGCACGGCGCCTTGGTCAATCGCCGCATATAAATGGGGGAGACTTACCATTTTTCCCGCCTCCTTGGCTTTGGCGTAGGCCTGCTCCAGGTATAGAAGCATCACTACCCCGGTTTCGGCGTCAAGCCCCGCAAGGGCGATGATTCCCACCCAGACCGCGAGACTCAGGTTGTATCCCAAAAAATAAAGAATCCAGATGGCACCCACGAGGGAGAATGGGACGGCAAGGAATACAATGGCGGTTTTTACCACCGAGCCGGTATTGATAAATAAAATCAATAATATGATGAGCAAGGTGAGGGGAATGACCACCGCCATGCGCTTGTGCATGCGTTCCAAGTATTCAAACTGGCCGCTCCAAATCAAGGTATACCCAGGTGGCAACTGCATCGAGGCATTGATGGCCGCCCGCGCCCGTTGCACATACCCGCCAATATCGCGATCGCGGATGTCTACAAATACCCAGGAATTGGGTCGGGTATTTTCGCTGCGGATCACCATGGGGCCTTTGGTGAGAACGATATCCGTAACACGCAAAAGGGGGATTTGCCCGCCGGTAGGAAGGTCTACCAGCACTTGTCCGATCTTTTCCGGAGAATCCCGCAGTTCGCGAGGGTAGCGCAAATTCACGGAATAGCGTTCCAGGCCTTCGACCGTGGTAGTTACCGGCATGCCACCCAGGGCGGTGCGGATCACGGCGCGAATGTCCTCCACCGAAACACCATAGCGCCCGGCTTCATTGCGGTTGACGCGAATTTCCAGGTAGTTGCCTCCCGCCGCCCGCTCTGCAAAGGCCGATGTGGTCCCCGGAACCTCGCGCACAATGGCTTCCAGGCGCTTGCCAATTTCTTGCAAGGAATCCAGGTTGGGACCAGAAATCTTGATGCCGATTGGCGTTTTAATTCCGGTGGAAAGCATGTCAATTCTTGTCTTGATCGGCATGGTCCAGGAATTGGTGAGTCCAGGAACCTTCACGCGGGCATCCAGTTCCGCAATGATGCTGTCCAGATCAACGCCCGGTCGCCATTCGTTTTCGGGCTTCAGCTGGATGACTGTTTCAAACATGTCGAGGCCAGCAGGGTCCGTAGCAGTCTCGGCCCGTCCGGCTTTGCCAAACACCCGGGACACTTCCGGAACCGTTTTGATCAACCTGTCGGTCTGCTGCAAGAGCTCGCGGGCCTTGCCCACGGAAATCCCGGGCAAAGTGGTCGGCATATAGAGCAGATCGCCCTCCTTTAGGGGTGGCATGAATTCACTACCCAGCTTTTGGAAGGGAATAATCGTGACTCCAAGAATCAATAATGCAACGACGATTACGCGCCCTGGGTGGCGAAGGGTTGCGTGCATCAAGGGGTGGTAAAGCCGTTCGAGCCAACGGTTAATGGGGTTGCGTTGTTCGGGCAGAATTTTACCGCGCACAAAGAATCCCATCAATACCGGAACGATGGTGATGGCCAGGATGCTTGCGGCAGCCATGGAGTAGGTCTTGGTGAAGGCGAGAGGGCGAAATAGGCGGCCTTCCTGTTCGCTTAACGTAAACACAGGAATAAAGGAAATCGTGATCACCAAAAGGGAAAAAAAGAGTGCCGGCCCTACCTCTTGTGATGCTTCGGCGATGACAGTCCAATGAGGTCTTTGTTCTGCCAAGGGTTTGGCCCGTTCGGTTTCCAAATGCTTGTGGGCGTTTTCAATCATGATAATTGCGGCGTCCACCATGGCCCCAATGGCAATGGCGATTCCCCCCAGGGACATGATGTTGGCGTTCAAGCCTTGCTGACGCATCACAATGAAGGCCATCAGGATGGATGTGGGAAGCACAAATACCGCCACCAAGGCACTTCGGGCATGAAGCAAAAATACCAGACATACCAACGCCACAATCAGGATTTCCTCCAGCAGCTTGTCGCGGAGCGTCGCGACTGCTCGCAGGATTAGTCCCGAACGGTCGTATGTAGGAACGATGCGAACGCCTTTTGGCAATCCAGATTGAATGCTCTCCAGTTTCTTTTTTACCCCTTCAATCACCTTGAGGGCGTTTTCGCCCGAGCGCATAACCACGATGCCCCCAGCGACTTCGCCTTGGCCATCGAGCTCGGCGACTCCACGGCGCATCTCAGGTCCGATGCTGACGGAGGCAATATCGCGCAAATAGATGGTCGAACCGTCCGAAGGTTCAGGACCGGTCTGGGGTACAGGGGGTCCGCCCATTCCCCCTGCGGGTGCGCTCGCGTTACCCTTGCGAATCGGAATGCCTTCGATGTCCTGTACCGACTTTAAATAGCCGACTCCGCGGATCATGAATTCGGCTTCTCCGATTTCGATGGCTTCGCCTCCCTCGTCCCCGTTGGCCCGGGCGATGGCGCCTTCCACTTCGTCCAGGCGAATTCCGTAATGACGCAAATGTTCCGGATTTACCGTGACCTGGTATTGTTTTACATACCCGCCCACGCTTGCCACTTCGCTCACGCCCGGCACGCTGGCGAGCTCATACTTCAGAAACCAGTCTTGAATGGAGCGAAGCTCCTGCAGGGAATGATGGTCCGAAACCAGCGCATATTCGTAAATCCAACCCACGCCCGTCGCGTCTGGGCCCAGGGTGGGAATCACCCCGCTGGGCAGGCGCATCTGGGCCGCATTCAAAGTCTCCATAACTCGACTGCGGGCCCAATAAAGATCTGTGCCATCTTCAAAGATGATGTATACCAGGGAGTATCCAAAAAAGGAATACCCTCGCACCGTTTTCGCACCCGGCACCGACACCAGGGTGGTGGTGAGGGGATAGGTAACCTGGTCTTCGATAATCCTCGGCGATTGCCCCTTGTTTTCCGTGTAGACGATCACCTGAACATCGCTCAAATCCGGGATGGCGTCGATCTTGGTATGGAGTACCGAGTAGATGCCAAGGACAATCAGGATCAGGGTTCCCAGGATCACCAGGAAGCGGTTGCGGATGGAGAATGAGATAATGGAGGAAATCATGGGAAACTCGGTGGGAAGGGGGGGATACAAGTTCCGGAGTTCCGGAGTGAAAAGTGCAGAATGTAAAGTGCAAAGTGATTTGGACATCTCGGCTGATCGCCTCAGTGGATTGGGGAAATACAAGTGGAAAGTGTGGGGGATAAAAAACTTTGCAGTCTACACTTTACACTAGCATTCCGTGCTGAGACCTCACTGGCTGTTCACTCTCTCCTAAACGCCTCCACTGCTTTTTTCAAATTACTTTCGGAATCGATTAAGAATTGTGCTGAGGTGACTAGGGAATCTCCGGCAACGAGGCCGCTGAGCACTTGTACGGAATCCCCAAGCTGGGCGCCCAGGGTCAGGTTACGCGGGGCAAAGTAGCCTTTCCCTAGTGCAACGATGGCGACGGTGCGCTCCCCGGTGCGGATTACCGCCTGGGTGGGGATGGCGACACCCTTGCCCAGTTTCACATCGAAAAGAATTTCGGCATTCATTCCGGGTTTGAAGTCCAGGTTGCCGGTATTCTTGATGTCAATGCGGATTTCTGTGGTCTTGGTTTCGGGATCCACCACGGGGGCAATGAATACCAAACGACCTTGGCGCGGAGCATTTTCCTTGCCCTGGGGGAAAACCAGAGCGTTCATTCCGGTGCGCAAATTGGACACATCTTCCGGGTAGGTTTTTCCGACAGCCCAGACCGAGCTGAGGTCCGCAATGCGGTAGAGATCCACTCCCGGCATTACATTTTGCCCCTGTACAATGGATTTGACCAGCACCACTCCGGAAATGGGCGCTTGAATGGGAACCGAGCGCAGGGATAGGCCGCTCTTGCCGATGCTGTCGATGATTGCAGCGGATACCCCAAGAACTTCTAAGCGACTGCGTGCGCTACTGACCAGGGCCGCATCCCGGACACGCAATGCCTGTAAATAATCTTCCTCTGCGGCCACCAGCTCGGGGCTGTAAAAGGAGGCTAGCTTTTGGCCCGCAGTTACATGAAGGCCCTCGGCGCCCACCGGAATGGATTCAATCCAACCCATGGTCCGCGTGTTGACCACGGCGATCCTTTGGGGGTCGATGGCGATGGTGGCATTGATGCGGATACTGCGCTGGAGCTCCGATTCTTCCACGGCAACGGTCTTCACTCCGATGCTCTGGATCATGGAGGCTTCGATGCGGATGGCGTCGCTGGGTTGGCTGTCCCCATGGTCATGGTCCTTCATGGGAACCAGATTCATTCCGCAAATGGGGCAGGTGCCCGGTTGGTCACGGATGACTTCGGGGTGCATGGGGCAGTTGTACATGATCTTGGCTGCTTTCTGTGCTAGAGCCGCAGAGTCTGCGTAATTCGGATGGGCCTTGTCATGTGAACCAATGATCCCCGCATGCATCAGGGTAAAGATTAGCGTTGCGCCACCCAAAATTCCAATTAATGCAGTGACAATATGAGAAGAACTGTTCTTCATTGGGGTACTCCTTGTGGCGATGTGGATTCCAAAAGCCAAGTGCCTGGCGGAACTCCGGTCGCTTTTTCCAAATTCAAAGTGGCAAGCAAAACGCCGGTATGCGCCATGACGGCTTCTTCTTTCGCCATAAGGACCATGCGCACGGCGTCGAGGGACATGGTGAGATCGGATTTTCCACTGCCATAGGAAATTTGGGCCGACCGCAACGCATTCTGGGCGGTCACGACCTGTTCCTGCAAAACCTGGCGAAGCTTGTCCTGAGCGGTTTGCAAGCGCATAACGCTTTCGCGGACATCCTGTTCGATCATCAGTGCCATATTCTGTTCTCGGGCCATGGCTTCCTTTTCCCGGGCCTTGGCCGCACCTTCCTCCGAGCGATACTGGGCGGAAGACCAAGGTGCGATGGGTACTTTCACCCCGACCATTAGGGACCACTCATCTGGGCCCATCATGGTCATGTATTTCCCCTGGAGCATGAGGTCGGGGATCTTGCGCAATTTAGATGCATTGAACTCATTCGTTGCCATGTGCTTTCCCGAAGACATGGAGGAAAGCTCCGGTCTTTGGTGGGATAAAGACAAAAGGGAATCAAGTTCCGGTAATGGATGTGATTTGTCGCTAAAGGCAATGACCGTGGGAATGTTCGCAGGGGTGGTGATTCCCATGCCTGCGGAGAGCATGATGCGCATGGCCCGCTCATCGCCCATGAGGCTCAGGCTATCTGAGCGTAGTCGTGCCATTTCCGCCTGTAAGCGGAATACATCTTCCATTCCGGCCATCCCCGTTTCAAATCGCCTCCGCGCGGATTCCTGGATGGAGACAAGCACCGCCAGGGTTAAATCCAACACCTGTTTGCGTTGCTGGGTCATGTGGATTTCCAAGTAGAGCTGGGCGATGCGAAATGCCCCGTTCCTCTCCAGAACCTGGTAGTCCGCTTGGGCCATGTTGGTGCGCTGGGCTTCTGCCTTTTGCATGGAGGCGCGCTTGCCCGGAAACATGAATTCCTGTCCTACAATCACGCCTCCGTAGTACATTGTTTGATTCGACATGCCTGGGGAAACGGCCCGGTTGCCCCACTCCAGACTAAGTTCGGGAGCCGGAAAGGCGGAGCTGGCTGATGCCTGCTCCCGCAGGGACTCTACCCGCGCCACTTCCGCCTGGAGGCCTGGCGAGGCGGAATGGAATTGATCCAGGAGCAACTGCAACGGTGTCGCCTGGGTGGGAGAGATTGCGAGCTGCAACAGCCCGCAAAGAATGAGGAAAATCGATCTTGTCATGCCCTGCTGTCTTGTCATGCATTGCTGTCTTGTCATGCATTGCTGTTTTGTCATGCATTGCTGTCTTGTCATGCATTGCTGCCTTGTCATGTATTGCTGTCTTGTCATGCCCGGCTGTCTTGTCATGCATTGTTGTCTTGTCATGCCCGGCTGTCTTGTCATGCATTGTTGTCTTGTCATGCCCGGC
>CAIRAY010000044.1 GCA_903876665.1 uncultured Fibrobacterota bacterium
CAAGCCGGTTGTCAAACCCGCGCCAGCTCCCGAAGTGAAGATCGTTGTTCCAGTAATCCCACAACGAATGGCCGTAGAGGATTTGCAATTTTTTGAAGCCCTTTTGCTTGAAAAGCGCGCGACTCTGGTTTCCGAACTCGATTCCATCGAAGATGCAAATCTTTCGCGTAGCCAGACCGATCAAGGCGGAGAATTATCCGGTTATACCAATCACTTGGCCGATGCAGCTTCGGACTATACCACGCTCGAGACCAACCTGGAACTCGCCGAGCGCGAAGGCAAATACCTGATCAACATTGAAGATGCCCTGGAGCGCATTCGCAAAGGCACCTACGGCGTTTGCAAGGTTTGCCATTGCCTGATTCCAAAGAAACGCCTCGAAGTTGTTCCCACGGCGACCAAGTGTGTCAATTGCAAACAAGAAACCAAGAAGCGCGAGGCTGTCGAGCAGCAGCAAGAATTGGTGAAGATGTACGCCAAAGAAGCCGCGCGCAAATAAAGCAGAATCCATTTACCGATGTTCGCAAGCGGGGTCCCCAGGGATCCCGTTTTGCATTTTAGGTGTGAATGGCTACCTTTCCGGAATGATGACAACTCACTGCCTGTTCTGCCGAATCGTTGCAGGTGAAATTCCTGCCCAAGCCCTTTACGAAGATGATGAGATCCTGGCCTTCCGGGACGTCAATCCGCAAGCCCCGATTCATTTTTTGGTAATACCCAAGAAGCATATCCCCAATCTCTTTGAGGTGGACATGGAGGATGCGGGGCTACTGGGGAAAATTCTTTTCACCGCCCAGGAGCTTGCGATCACTGAAGGCATGGGCAAGCGGGGCGGGCGTTTTGTGTTCAATTGCAAGACCGATGGCGGTCAATCCGTGGACCATGTTCACCTGCATGTGCTGGGTGGGCGCGCGCTCGCCTGGCCTCCGGGCTGATCCATGCAAAAAACTCCCGTGATCGTTCTTCACCGCTATCCATTCAGCGAATCTTCGTTTGTGGTGAAGGCGCTCAGTCCAGAGATGGGAGTGATTTCTTTTATGGTCAAAGGAGCCCGCCGCAAGGAAAGCAAATTCCGAGTTGCGCTCGACCCTCTTGCCATTGCTGAGGTTGTCTATCAAAATGCGAGCAACCGGGAATTGCAAATTCCACGGGAAGCCACCTTGCTACGCTATCATGAGCATTTGCGTGGAAACCTTTTAAGCCTGGCGATGGCTCAGGTGATGTCTGAAGTCGTGTTGCGCATTTCCCTGGCCGGCGGACACTTCCAAGAAGAATACGCCCTCCTAAAAGACTCCCTGTCTAATCTTGACCAAGAACATCCACAAACCAACCAAACCTTTGCCTTGGCCAATTTTCTACGGGGTCTGGCGGAAGGCCTTGGCATTGGCTTTCGGCTCGATGCGTGCATCGAGTGCCACGACCCTTTGAAAACTCCGCCGGCGGATCTGTGGCCCGCACTTGGAGGAGGAGTGTGTTCCAAATGCCTGGGAACCCGACATGCCGGTTGGACGCAAGATTTTTTGGTGCAGATGTTTGACTTCATCACCAAGTCCGTGACTTATGGGGCACCGATGCGCCTAGAACATTTTTTCATACAATTTCTCAAAATCCACACCGGACAATCGCTCGCGATTCGATCACTGGAATGGCTCGAAACCGTGCGCAAAGTCCCCTCAACAAAAGGAAGCGATCATGCTGCAAGCCAATGATATCAAAGCTCTCAAAGGGAAGTCCCCCATTGTCATGATCACTGCGTACGACGCTTGTTTTGCGCGCATGGCAGAAGCCGCACAGGTGGACATGATCCTGGTGGGAGATTCCGTGGCCAACGTGGTTCTCGGATTCTCAACCACGCGCGATGTGGGAATGGAAGAGATGTTGATGTTTGTTTCGGCCACGAGGAGAGGCGCTCCCGACACTCACATCGTCGCGGACATGCCTTGGCGTTCCGATGTGGAGCCCGAAATTGCACTGAAGAACGCTCAACGCTTCGTTTTGGCGGGAGCAAACAGCGTAAAGATCGAAGGAGCCTGCATAAAAGTGGTTCGGCATTTGCGCCAGGCAGGAATCGAAGTGGTTGGGCATTTGGGGCTTTTGCCACAAACGGCAACCAGTTTTAGACAGCACGGACAGTCTGCGGATGAGGCCGAAAAATTGCTACAGGATGCAATAGAATTAGAGCAAGCGGGCGTGTGCGCACTCGTGCTCGAACACATTCCAGAAAGACTGGGAGCCCATATATCCCAAGGGTTACAGCATGTTCCTACCATTGGGATAGGAGCAGGAAATTTGGTGGATGGACAGGTGCTGGTGTTGCATGATGCATTGGGTCTACACCCCTTCAAGTTGCCTCCATTCGCACATAAATTTGTCGACCTTTATGCGCAAGGAGTCATGGGCTTGGAAGCATACGCCGAAAGTGTGAGAAAGAAAAAAGAAAATTATTTCTAATAAAGCTCTTGCATGATTTCAACTGATTTGATATTTTAATAACAACACAACCACAACCAACCAACAACCACACGTACAAAAAGGAAGGTCCACAATGGCAATCAAGAAAGCTGCTAAGAAAGTCGTCAAGAAGGCTGTCGCTAAGAAAGTCGTCAAGAAGGCTGTAAAGAAGGTCGCTAAGAAGGCTGTCGTCAAGACTGCTGCCAAGGCTGCCCCAAAGAAAGTCGTCAAGAAAGTTGCTGCTAAAGCTGCTCCAAAGAAAGTCGTCAAGAAGGCCGTTAAGAAGGTCGTCAAGAAGGCTGCCAAGAAAGCTGCTGCTCCAGCTTCCGTCTAATTCGCAAGAATTGAAAAAAGGGTCAGTCTTAGGACTGGCCCTTTTTTTTAGCTCCCCAACCCGCCAGGATAATCGTCACCAGCGTCACGCCAAAAATACCGGCCCACAAGGCTTCAAACCAATCACCCCAACGGGTGTAGAAGGTTACCGTCGAGCGCAAGGACAGGGTGTGGTAGGTGATGCGCTCTTCAAATAATGCCGTTCGCTCGAAGCTCCGACCCTGCGCATCGTAGAAAATACTAATGCCGGAGTTGGCACAACGCGCAACGGGAAGACCACTCTCAACCGCCCGGAAGCGAATCAGGTTTGCATGCTGGCCCGGTGCAGTGGTTTTCCCGAACCAGCCATCATTGGTGATGTTCACCATGAGGCGCGTTCCGTTGCGGATCATCGTGCGCATCAAGTCCGGGTATATGCTTTCATAGCAGATATTTGGGGTCCATAATTCCCTGCCAAAGGTGGGCAGCGTATCTCCCGGAGAAAAATCGCCCTCACCTAAGTCCACATAGTTTACGATAGGAAGTAGGCCACTGAAGGGAAGATATTCACTAAAGGGGACCAGGCGCGTCTTGCGGAATTCGGAAACCTGGCCGGAGGGCCAGAAGACAAAGGCTGCGTTGTAGTAGTTGTAACGGCGTGGCGCCGGGCCATTGCGGTCGAAGTCAAGGGCGCCAACCATTACGGGGACTTGATGCTTGCGGACAAAGGTCCGGAAGCGCGCAGCCTCACCGGGACGGATGGGAAGGAAATCCGGAACTGCCGTTTCGGGGAGAACGATTAAATCGAGAGAATCGGTCCTTAAAGTATCCATCATGGACCAGGTTTTTGTGATAACCGAGTCAAAATATCCTTTGGACCACTTCTTGGTTTGTAAGATGGAAGGCTGGACCAGGGCGATCCGCATGGCTCCATCCTGTTTGGCAAGTTCCGTGGGGGATCTCTGGTCGGCCCGTTGCAGGACAATGCTCCCGTGAACTCCAAGGATGACCAGGATCAAAGCCGGAACGAGCGTCAAGATCCAGCGCTTCTCCAAAATGGCTTTGGCGAGGATCATGTTACTGAACAAAAGGACGATGGTGTATCCGTACACCCCAATC
The DNA here is from genome assembly GCA_903876665.1 of uncultured Fibrobacterota bacterium. Classification (GTDB taxonomy): domain Bacteria; phylum Fibrobacterota; class Fibrobacteria; order Fibrobacterales; family Fibrobacteraceae; genus CAIRAY01. The sequence continues at coordinate 3,883 of CAIRAY010000044.1, forward strand.
CAGGCAAGGCCCTGCAAGAGCTCCGGATGGTTGCCCAATACATAACCGAGATGACTCCAGGGGAAGCTGATCTGGCCGTAGCTCCGCATGACTTCGATACCGACCCAAACGAAAGGGAAAAGCCAACGCAAAGAAATCTTTCCAACGGACTTGTCGCGAATTTTGAGGAAGATCCAGGTGGCCAAAACAAAGTAGCTCGACAGGTAGCAAATCAGCAGAAACAAGCCCCCGATTACGGCGGGCGCGGGTCCCACCTTGGCCACATTGAATATCCAGAAATAGCTTACCGAATTAAAGAGAACCGCAGACCAGAATGTGCCAAACAAAGCGCGACTTGGCGTGTAGCGCAACAGGACAATCATCCAAGGCACGAGCAGAACAAGCCCTGCAGGCCCTAGCGGGAGAGGCGGATAGGCCAGCGAAAAGAATCCCCAGGAAACCAGGCTGAGCATCAGTGCTGTCCGACTCTCCGCATCGCGAAGATGTTGCACGGTCCAGCGGATCAGCGAAACCATTCCCCAAATCGCCAGCGGGAGCAGTACCAGAAAAAAGGAAACCAGGCTCAGGGTGTCGCCACGCAGGTTATAATGCAACACCACGAAGCAGGCCTGGGTAATGATCAACGTTGTAAGCCAGCGCCTCCACCAGGTGCGCACGGGCAACAGGAACAGGAATCCCAGGCCCAGCGCGACATAGACGAGCTCGTAGAATTCAAAAGACAGACGTTCGGAAGGTGTGGGAATCTGCAGGAGGGCAAAAAGGATGCAATGGAAAATGACCATTGTCCGAATCGGAAACTTGCGCATGTTTAGCCTTTTCCCAGAGGATGGAAAATCAATACAAATTCACCTTTGGGTGGATGGACGGCAAAGTGGGCCTGGAGTTCCGTAGGGGTTCCGTGCAAGTGTTCTTCGAACTTTTTAGTGAGCTCGCGCAAAAGTGAAACGCGGATTTCTCCAAAAACGCTTTTGATTTCTCCCAAAAACTTTTCCACATTGTGTGGGCTGGCGTAGAAAATGAGAGTTTCTTCGGCCTTTTCTTTGAGGCGTTCGAGCAGATGAATGCGTTGGGCGCTTTTTTTGGGACTGAAACCTTCGAAGCGAAAATGATCGGTGGGCTGTCCGCTGGAAACCATAGCGGCGAGCATTGCGGATGCACCGGGGACGGCACGCACAGGGATTCCTTCCTGGATGCAGGCACGCACTAAATTGAAGGCCGGGTCACTGATTCCAGGAGTGCCCGCATCGCTAATGAGTGCGATGTCGCCCTTTTCCTTCAAGTATTCCACGTAGCGGGGAGTCACCTTCTCTTTGTTGAAGTCGTGGTAGCTCTCCATGGGAGTCTTGATGCTGTAGTGTTCCAGCAGATAGCGGGAATGGCGCGTGTCTTCCGCAAGCACCAGCGGGCATTCTTTCAGGATCCGGACGGCGCGGTAAGTGATGTCTTCGAGGTTTCCGATCGGAGTGGAAACGATGTACAGCGTAAAGGCCAAAATAACTCCGGGGTTTGCGGGATGGAAAAGAATTTAGGAAATGAAAGGGAATACAAGTGGAGAGTGAAAGGCACGGGTCGCAGGAGAGCTTGGTTAGTGGAGTACACAGGGGTGTATAAGTTCCCGTATTCCGCCTGGGCGGAACGGTCACTATTAAGTGGAAAATTGCGGGACTGGGATACAAGTGGAAAGTGAAAGGCGCGGGTTGCGGATCGGTTGGCTAGTGGAAAGTGGAAAGTGGAAAGTGGAAAATTGCGAAATGTATTCTCTTTCAGGGAAATTTGCCCGCAATTTTCCGTTTTCCACTAGGGTATCGTGCCGAGATGCTGGTTGTTCACCCTCCGCTTCTCAGCAATCCCACGCACGCTCTTCTCCCCTTTGCAGTCATCAGGTGAAAGAGTCCCAAGGTTCCTCTGAGTGCCTGCAGGCCTCCGGGCCGGGTGGCAGGAATAAATAGCGGAATAACCACGAGTCCAAATGACATGGCCGCAAGGGATGCGATGGCTGCACCAGAACCACCTAGGCGCGGGACCAGGATGAAATTCAATCCAATATTGGTGAGGGCCGTGCCGGCATGGATGATCAAGCTAAACCGGGTTAAATTCTCGGTGACGAGCCAGCGATCCAGTCCGGTGCGCAAAAAATAACAGAGAGCCACGAATCCTTGTATGGCAAGCATTGGCGCCACTGGCCGAAATGATTCCCCTAAAAGCAAGGTGCTGATCCAAGGGGCTCCGATTGAAAGACTGAGCGCAAGCACGAGCCCCAGCGCACCCAAAAGGGAAAACAGCGCCCGAAGCTGTTGCGCGTAGGCCTGGGAGTCCTTTTGCCGGGTGCGGGCGAGCAACGGAAAAGCGGCATTGACCAGAATCATGGGAACAAAAGTCCACAATTGGGAAAGGCGCGAAGAGGCGGCATAAAATCCGGTTTGCTCCGCGGAGGACAGGCTCTTGAGCATGACGAGGTCGATGCGCGTATAAAGCACCAGCGAAATGGTGGAAATCAGCATGGGCCACGCCGCCCGGGAGAGATCCAGTGCCACTCCCGAATCAAACCGCCAGGCCGAAAAGGGAACTCCGGATTTTTGATTGGCGATCCAAATAAGAAAGAATCCAAGAAACTGCTCCAAGGCGAAGGCCACTAAAAAGAACCAAACGCTTTGATCCAGTAGGATTCCAAGTCCCATGACCGCCAAAGAAACCAGGCTTCCCACCGTTCGGGAAATCAACGCAGGCTTCATCTCCAGCCGGCTCTGGAAAAGATAATCGGGCAAGTCAGCCATTTGAAAGGCGAGCACGGGAACCAAAATGGCCACTCCAATCAGATCCGCTTGAGGCCAATTCAAGGCCAAGGGAATTCCGGTGCAAAGCAGGACCGCAAGGCCTGTCCAGGCAAGACGTAGCTTAAATACCGAACCCAAAATGGTTTCGGGAGAGTGGGAAATAGCCAGCCTTTGTATCACAACGGACTGAAGTCCGCCAGCACTGAGCGCCACAAAAAATAACGCCCACGATAAAAGACTTTGATACGCACCAAAAGAGTCTGGACCCAGGTGACGAGCCAGTCCAATTGAAGTGATCAAGCCTGCTGCAAGCCTTATTCCATGCTGAAGCGAGCCCCATCCCGTAGCTTTGCCAATGCTACTCATGTCCAGCCCTCTTCGCGGGGGTGCCAGTCGCGCCAGCCCCGAATCCAGAGGCCCTCGAGGACGCTACGGTGGAATTCGGCGTGCCCGGGGTAATCTTTGGAAAAATAGAGATCATGGAAGTCAAGAGTCAATATTCCGCCGGCCTGCTTCACTTGGTCCGCAAGGTTCCAAAGAGCGTGGCGGGATTGCTCAGGATTGAAATGCAACGGATTGTGCAAAGTCCAGTCACCGGCAATAAATGGCATTTCGATCAGGTCCAGGGCGCAACCGTTCTCCAGATCCCACCACACCAGGGGAAGGCAGGATCCGCAACGGAATCCCGTCCGTGCATTGAAGCCCATGGTACTGTCGATTTTAATTCCCAGGGCACTCAGATGGCGAAACGTTTCACCTGGAACAAGGCGCAGATAATGTTGCCGATTCAGGAGAACCGGATGACCGGAAATGGTTTCCAGGCGAAGTTTTTCTGCTCCCAAAGAGGAAAGCGAATTGGCGTGCAGAGGACTGGAGTGCAAACCATTTTGGTGATGGGCCTCGGCCACCTGCCGAACCAGGCGACCGTAATGGGGTTTGCGAATATCATAGCGGTATGCCTTGTGGTCCCGAGAGTGCCCCAGCCAAAAAATGGTGGCGATGATGCTCTGGCTCGCGTGCAAAATTTGAGGGATGGTAAACCAGGGGTCCCGGGTGGGATCCCTTGCCACAAAAGCTTCTCGGGTTGAATGCAGCCACTGGGAAAACCGCCCTCGTAGCAAGTCGAGAGGCAAGCGCGCCCAATGTTTGACGACACGGGGTGTCTTCCATTTTTGCAGACAATCCACATCGAAAGTCATCCAAAAGCGTGGGTGAGCGACGACCTCCTGATTGCCTTTATGTTCGCGCCAAATTTGCGGAGAATCCAGAGCGTGACCCAATAGAATTTCAAAAAGTCCCCTCATCCAAAGATCCACAATCGGCTTATCGAAGAAACAGAAGCGGTTTCCCAAAAAACCCTGGTGGCCACCTGTGGAGGCTTGCTGGGCATGCTGGGGAAGGAGTTCTTCGGCGCGCCAAAGTTGGCCTGCCAAAAAGGTCAGAAGGTCCGCCGGCAACGTTTCGGAAAAATTTTGGGGAGGAAGGTTACCCGGAAAAGGAACCTGGCAGGGCATGCCTCCACATTGGATTTCCACAAAGCAAATCTCATCCGGGACTAGAGCCAATTCATCGCAAGGCATTTGAATGGTCATGGATTGGCTTTGAAGAATCCATAAGTTCCCCTGTTTGGCCACGCTCACGCGGGCATGCCACCAATCCGCATAGGACTGGACCAGGTGGCAAATCATGGAAGCATGGGACTGGAGCATTTGCTGACAATTTACCAAGAAAATCCAAGTGTGATCAACATATCCTGGAATTCTAGTCCCCTTTGAGGTAGAATAGGACAATGAATCGAATTCTTGTTGTTGATGATGTCTCCGAGGAACTCCAAATCATCCATGAAGCCCTTTCCATTCCTGGTGGCTTTGAGATTCATGGGGTGAACCATGGCGATGCCGCTTTCGACCACCTGGCCACAAGTCCTCGCTTGCCTGATTTGATTTTGCTGGATGTCCACATGCCTGGAATGTCGGGGCTTGAGGTGCTCGCTGGAATCAAGATGGATTCGCGTTGGGGCGATATTCCTGTGATTCTTATGACTGCTGGTGCCGGAAACGACGAGGAACAAGGCCTTGAACTCGGTGCATCCGACTGGATTCAAAAGCCGATCCAAGCTGGCGCGCTGGTGGTACGAATCCACAATCAGTTGAATATCCACAAACAAAAAGCGCGAGCCCAAACGCTTTCCCGGCAAACGGCAACTGCTGCAACCCAAGCCCTGCAGGAAATTGCAGCCAATGTCCGCTCCAACATCGATAGTATTCAAGGTCACTGGGACCGTTTTTATAAAGTTTTTGGCGCCGACGAGGATGTCTGCCCCACCCAAATGCACGAAGAAATGCCTGTTCTAATTCACGAACTGCGTGCCGATGTAACGCGCATGCTTCGCCTGGCCGAGGGAATCGGGTAATGGTGGATTGTTCCCGAAGTCTGTCATCCCTAAACATCTCGTCATCCACGCGCAAGCGGGGATCTAGAATATCGGCCCTAGACCCTCGCCATCACTCTGTTCGCGAGGGTGACGCCCGTGGACAATAGCGACCTTTGTCGTTCTCCTCACAGAGAAATTTTGCACTATTTTCCTGAGTCCCAATCCTTAGCGCAGGAAATGCGCTTTTTGTAGATTGTCCATATCCTTTTTTTCCGAGGTTCGCAATGCTCAACGGCGTCATGCTACAAGGTTTTCATTGGTACACCACGGGCGACGGCTCGCATTGGGATGCATTGGCCAAGCGCGCCAAGGATCTGGCTTCGGCTGGGGTGACCGCTGTCTGGATGCCACCAGCATACAAAGGCTTTGGCGGTGCCGGCGACGTAGGCTATGGCGTCTATGACATGTACGACCTGGGAGAATTTGACCAGAAGGGTGGCGTGCGCACCAAGTATGGAACACGAAAGCAGTACTTGGCCGCAGTTGTTGCGCTCCGCAAGGCTGGCGTGCACGCCTATGCGGATACGGTTTTCAATCACCGCATGGGCGCGGATGCCGTAGAAAGTGTACTAGCCACTCCCTTCCCCCAAGATGACCGCACCCGCTCCCGTGGAGAAATCCGGGAAATCCAGGCCTGGACCCGTTTTGACTTTGTGGGACGGGCCGGAAAGCATTCCCAATTCCAGTGGAACCACACGCATTTTGATGCGGTGGACTATGATCACGCACGCCCTAGCGAGCATGGCACAGTCTACCTTCTGGAAGGAAAACAGTTTGACGACCAAGTGGCACTCGAAAACGGAAACTACGCCTATCTGATGGGTTGTGATTTGGATTGCCAGTCTGCGGAAGTGCGTGCCGAGCTTGAAGCCTGGGGCAAGTGGTACCTGGACACCACGGGCGTCAATGGGTTTAGGCTTGATGCCGTGAAGCATATTTCGGCATGGTTTTTCCCCCAATGGATCGATGCCATGGAAAAACATTCAGGCAAGGATTTGTTCGTGGTGGGTGAATACTGGCAACAGGATTCCCAGGCTCTGAACTATTATCTCGATCGCATGCAGGGCCGCATGAGTATTTTCGATGTGGTTTTGCATTATCATTTTCACCAGATCAGCCGCTCCTATGGTCAGTATGACATGCGCCGGATTTTGAATGGAACGCTCATGAAGGAGCGCCCCATGAATGCGGTAACATTTGTCGATAATCATGATTCCCAACCTCTGCAGGCCCTAGAATCCGTGGTGGAGCCTTGGTTCAAGCCGTTAGCCTACGCGTTTATTCTGTTGCGTGAGGCGGGCTATCCATGCATTTTTGATCCAGACTACACGGGATCCGTTTATACAGACAAGGGGCGTGATGGAAACCAGGTAACCATCCAAATGGCTTCCCACCAATTTTTGCTCGACCGGTTCCTGTGGGCGCGTCACACCTGTGGCTATGGTACCCAGATCGATTACATCGATCATTGGAACCGTATCGGCTGGACCCGCCTTGGAAACACTGAATTTCCGCGGGCCATGGCCGTCCTTTTGAGCGATGGTCCTGGCGGAACCAAGTGGATGAACGTGGGCCGTCCCCAGGGCTCATTTATTGATATTACAGGTCACGATAAGCAGGCCATTGTCGCCAATGCGGACGGCTGGGCCGAATTCCGCACTCCGGCGGGTTCCATTTCCGTGTGGATCGAGGATGACGGCAAGCAGGCGTGGCCCAAGGGATTTGTGGTGCAGTGACGCAGAACAAACTCACCATCACTCCGGGTTCCAATCCTGAATCAGAAAGCCCGCTGAGTCGTGTCATGTCCGAAATCTCGGTTTTGGAAGAGGACCTGGAGCTCCTCGAGCGCGAAATCCCACGGATGATGGCGGAGGTTCGTAACACCACCCAGCCCCTGCTGGACGCCATGGTACAACAGCGACGGGAGCTCATCCGCTGGCTGGGTGAAGAGCTGTGCAAACCCAAACTCCCGCGTCGCCAAAAAATTTGCATCCTGGAATTGATGGCCACCGTGGTGCGAATCACCCGGGAGCGCTTTGGCGCAGAAATCGGGGAGGAGCTGGTTCCTTTTGGCTTTGATGCGGTAGATGAGGAAGACCCCGAAGACGACGAAATAGGGTTGGGACCCATGGATTCCAATCGGGCCGAGCGTCGCAAGAAGAAGGGAAAGGAAAGCGTAGATCCCGCAATATTGAGACAAAAACTCTACTATGGCTTGGCGCGCGAACTGCACCCCGACAAGGCCAGCGACCAAAATGAACAGGAAGAGCGCACCGCAGTCATGCAACGCCTCAATGTGGCCTACAAAAAGGGCGACTTGAATACCTTGCTCCATATTCTGCACATTCATGGATCCGAAGCACACAAAGCATCCGTCGATCCCGAATCCATGAAGTCCCTATTAAAATCCCTAGGGGAGCAACGAGACCAACTGCGGGCCCAAATTTTATTGAAGGTGCGCAACTTGCCTACGGCGGCGGGTAATTGGAAGCAGATATTGAGCCACCCGGAAAAATGGAGCTTGGTCGCTCATGCACAAAAGAAAAGCGCTCAGGCCGAAGTCGACCGTCTGGACCGGATGGTTAAGATTCTAAAAAAGCCCCGCGGGCTCTCCATTTTCCTCAAACAATCCGACGAAGAAAACTGGCTGGAGTTGTTTTAAGGCCGCGTAAGGGAATAAACGGTACATAAATTCGCCGAGAGATTTTTTCGATCTGCCGAGGCGCTCCCGCAGGAACTAGCAGGGGGCTCCTAATTCCGAGGACGGCAACGAAGGTGGGCGGAA
>CAIRAY010000045.1 GCA_903876665.1 uncultured Fibrobacterota bacterium
CACCACCTTTCTACAGGAGCTCCTCGACTATCCCCTGCATCCAACTAGCTTCCCCAACCCTTGTAACGCGAACTCATTTCACGAAGGAACCAGCATCTTGTAAGGTACGGACAGTAGTCTAGCAAGCTAGAACTCTCCGTATCCCAGCAAGCTGGGACGGTCACTATTAAATGTCGAAGGAGCCTTAAAATATCGTCCAGGTGGCGCCGGTGAAGAATTGTAAATCCGGTGTCTTGAATCCATAGGTCGCCACATCATTCCCTTCCGAAGTAGCATATCTTCCTTGGGCATATTTGTCGTTGAAAATTCCATGGGATACGCCACCTTGGAACCCAAAACCTAGGGGGGAATTCCAAAGCAGACCATAGGAAATCTGGTGAAGGTCCGCCCTCTCTTCATAGTCACTATTTCTGCGCTGTTCATGGCGGTATTCAGTAAAGGCGAAGAGGTTGTACCATAGGAGAATTTCGCCAGCTAGGGTCATTCCCTGGATGTCGTAAACATCGTCGTTATGGACTTTGTAGGGGCCAATTCCGGGGGAAAATAGCCCCGTTAAATGGTAAAAATAGTTTATGTGTATTTTGGGTTTGTTCGGGATTGCCTTGCTAAAGTCGGCTGTCGTGCCAAGTCGGAATTCGAGATTGGTGAATTGCAATCCTGTATTTCTCGATCCACAAGAATACAAGTAACAACCCTCCTGAGCAAAGGCATATTCCAGTTCACGCACAACATATCCTTGGCCGGTGGTGGATGTGCCTAGGTTAATGCCCACCCCCGCGAGTCCTGATAACCAATGAACCCATTTCTGTTGTGGCAAGACCCATGTTGCTTTGAGGCGGGCGTCTCCCAGGTATAGCCCGGGGTGGTCGTCTCCGGCAAAGGAGGTTTTTTCATAATAGATGGGCATGGTCATAGAGAGCGAAACGCCTCCCGGAAGCCCCAAAGCCAAGGCCACGTAATTGCTTAGGGAAAATAGATTGTCGACGCGGTAGGTATTGGAGGGAGTGCTTATCTGATCATTCTGGAAATATTGATCGTTATCGAATATTCTCCAACTTTGCGCGGCAATATTTGTCCCCCATGGACCCATGCGCTCGGATGCGATAGTATGCAAAATTCCAGGGAGGGCGGACTGGCCAACCCCGGCGAAAGATTCCGTCACCAAAAAGAGGGCGATGAAAAATGAAAATTGTTTTACCATTGGTTTATCCTCCGATTTAGTTCACTACGATGGTGCGTTTGGAACATCCCACTGTGATCGCATAAAGTCCAGGTTCCAAGACCACGGCCACACTAGTTGCCCCATCGGTCCTGATCCACCGGGAAAGGATGCGTTCCCCGCTAACGGAATGAATCTCCAGTAGTCCTGGGCCGGTTTCAACTTGGAGTTGACCGGATTGGTAGGTGGCATTGCGCAGGTAGGTATCCACTCCCGCCAGGGGAGATTTGACCATGTGGATTTCTATGAAGATTGTATCGGTAAGAGTTCCGTCGCTAATTTCCACCGGGACTCGATAAACGTTCCCGACCGCGAAGGGTAACAAAGATTCCGTGAACAGCGAGTCGCCATGGAGAGAAAATACTCCGTCAGAGGACGTCAGCGGATTCATGGTGATGGAGTCTCCCTCGGGGTCCTTTGCCGTCAATTGCGTGAGGAATTCTCCGGGTTGCAGTGCGTGGTCTTTAAGAATATACGTGGTATTATTGAAACCGAATTCATTGACATTCAGAACCGCGATCTGGATGACGCCGGTGTCGCTCGTATTGTTGTCGCTGACGAGATAGGTGATTTGGTGTATCCTGTTGGTTTCGAAGTCCAACCTACGCCGTAGAGCCAGAGTGTCTCCTTGCAGGGTAAAATATGCAGTATCCCCATCAAGCAATTGATAATTCATCTGATCTGGACCGGTCCCTGCAATGAGTTTTCGGGAAAGCAAATTGGGTGGAAGCAATCTACTTGCGGAAACCATTTGGGTTGAATTGATTTGCGCTACCGATTTATCGGACAGCGCTTTGATCTTGGTCCCAATGGAATCCGTTTCCCAAACACGGAAAGAAAAGTTGGTGGCATACGGGCCTTGGGTTGGGGTCAGCACCACAAACCAATTCAGCGAATCGCGGGGATCATCCGGGTTTACCCAATGGAAGAATACCGTGTCGGAGCGGGTGACTTGCAGGGTGGAGTCGTCAGGGGTTTGGGAGCCTGTCGTGATCTGCAAGGGAAGGCTTGCCGCGTATGTGGCCAAGCCTGCGGAGTCCAGAATGGCAGGGAGGGTAATTGTCTCCCGGTCGTCTGTTGCTGCGGAGATGATCGTTAGAGTGGCTGTGGATTCTGAAAACCGGGTAGGACGGAAATCAAAAACCAAGGTAGTGGCGGTATCTGGATTGACAACCTGGCTCGCGGTAGAAACCGAGTTGGGGTCCGGGCAGTATTCCACGAAAAAGCTATTGGAATCCGGGGGAGCATCGGTCACATCCAAGGTAAAGCTGATGGAGTTGATGGCGGTGTCTCCATTTTCAAGGAGATACCGGACATCCATTGAAATCAAATTTTCCCCTGAATCCAGGGGAATCGCCCGATCCAGGCGAACCTGATATCCGCCTAGGGAATCCAGGACTAAGCCCTGGGAGGAATAGTCAATTCCATCCAAATTCATGCCGAGGCTGGTAGGCTTTCCACCTAGGGCAATTGCCTTAACCAGAGGATCCAAAATGCTTCCCAATGAATTGGGTATCGCAGGATCCACAGTCTGGTAAGATCCGTTGGTGGAATTGGCAAGGAGCTCGAGGGCTATTCCATTTTGACCTAGGAAGATCCCATGGATGGGAACATATTTTCCAGGAACTTCATAAGAGGAGTCCAGCACGGAGAGAATGGTGTCTATAGCCCTCTCCGCTGGAGTGGACGGTGCTCCATCGGAAATAAAAATGACCGCAATATTTCCAACGTTTTTGCTGGTGTCCCCCTTGAGAGTATTGATGTATTCTTTTGCGCGACGCAAGGCGGCTACATAATTGGTTCCTGATGTCGTCCGCCTTTGAATGGGGGAGTTGGTTCCGCTCCACACCGCGACAATAGAATCATTCATGGGCAGGAAATTTTGGCTAATTAGTGTGGTGGCACCGTTATTCAGAAAATGTAATTCCGCCGGGTCTGTGCTTTGGTTTAGGGGGACTTCTACGTCCCTTGCAAATTCGATAAACGAAAAATATCCGGCACCGGCGGTATTATAAAAATTGGAAATGGCGCTACGCAACACAATCGCCCTCTGTCCGTTCGGATCGCCCCCACCCGTTTCCATGCTCCCCGACTGATCGAGAATGAAAACGATTGCCGGGGGATAGGTTACGCTTGCAAGCGTATCTGCGGGACAAACGGCAAGCCCCCGGTAGTCAATTTGGGTGACATTCGCAGGGACTCGGATGGTTTGTCCATCGATATTTGCCAAATCAAGACAGGTAACAGATTCCCCTGGATTTGACGTGATGGAAGATGATGTATCCAAAGGTTCACCCCGAAGCGTACATCCAGCTTGCGAATAGCCTGCGGATGCCACAGCCAAGATCAACCCCAAAAACCGGTGCGCATTGATAATATGCATAGTTCCCCCCTCTCTTGTTTCTAATTGTAACATGAAATACCACAGAAGTGGTATCCCAGGCTGGAATATATTTTAGAGGGGGGTAAAAACCGGGTTAGGACCGTGCGTTTTCTTTGGTTTTTGCCTCGGCGCGGATCTTTTCCATGTCGAGGGCCTCCACTTGACGGATCAGGTCTTCGAGGCCTGCTTCCGGAAGCGCACCCGGCTTTGCGTAAAGAAGGATTCCTTCGCGGAATATGGCCAGGGTGGGGATGGAACTGACCCCAAATTGGCGCGCCACATCGGGGGCTTCCTCCGTGTTGCATTTGGCAAAAGCAATGTCGGGGTGCTTTTTGGCGACCTTTTCAAAGACGGGGCCAAATGCACGGCAAGGACCGCACCAGGACGCCCAGAAGTCAATCAGGAGAATGTTGTTGTCGGCGACGCTGGATTCCAAATTTTTTCCGCCAAGAGCAAAGCTGGCCATAGAAACTCCTTTTTACATGTTTGAATATAATGGAAAACTAATAAAGAATTTCGAATTAGCCAACAAGGAAAGAACTGGATGTAGGATGAATGGACCAGAAATCGTGATTTTTGGCAGGTTTAATTGGATGGGTAGAACCTCAATTCGTCGGGCTTTTTTATCTTTAGGGACTCATGTTGGAGGTCTAAATGCGTGTTCCATTGGCAATCGTTGATTACGAGGCTGGAAATTTGACCTCCGTCCTCAATGCGATTCAATTTATGGGTCTCCAAGGGGTGGTGACCAAGGATCCCAAAGTCGTTGCCCGGGCCGACCGGGTAATTTTTCCAGGTGTGGGCGCAGCCAATGCCTCCATGGCGGTTCTTTCCACTAGCGGACTGGGTCAAGCGGTCAAAGATGCCGTTGCTGCAGGCAAGCCTGTCCTTGGAATCTGCATCGGATGTCAAATCATTTTGGATCACAGCGAAGAAGATGGCGGAGTCGATTGCCTGGGGATCTTGCCGGGCCGAGCGGTTCGCTTCCATGCGGAACCGGGCCTTAAAATTCCTCACATGGGCTGGAACCAGGTAGAATATGCCATGCCTCATCCCATCTTTAAAGGTGTGGAGGACCGCAGCGATTTTTATTTCGTGCACAGCTACCACCCTTTGATGCAGAATCATGCCGATGTGGCCGCATATTGCGTCTACGGAAAACAAAGATTCGCCTCAGCCATTTATCGTGAAAACCTAATAGCTACGCAATTTCACTTGGAAAAAAGTGGCGATGTTGGGCTTGAATTGTTGCGTAACTTTTGTCGTTGGGACGGGAAGCCATGTTGACCAAGCGTGTAATTGTGTGTCTTGATGTCCGCAATCGGATGGTGACAAAGGGTGTCAAATTCGAAGGAAATGTTGATGTGGGCGATCCGGTTGAGATGGGAGCCCAGTATTCCCGCGATGGTGCGGATGAACTCGTTTTTTACGATATTACCGCCTCTGCGGAAAAGCGCGCCATCGATATCGAAATGGTCAAGGATATCGCCAAGCATGTATTTATCCCCTTTTCGGTGGGTGGTGGCGTCCGCAACTTGGAAGATATGTACGATGTTTTATTGGCGGGAGCTGAAAAAGTCTCCCTCAATTCACTTGCGGTCCTGAATCCAACCATTATTTCCGATGGCGCCAAAGCCTTTGGCCGGCAATGCATGGTTCTGGGTCTGGATGCCAAATTTGTTGGCGTTTCCGAAAAATTCCCCTCGGGTTACGAAGTGGTTATTCAGGGGGGGCGGAAGCCCATGGGTCTTGATGCGGTAAAATGGGCGAAGCACGCCGAGGACTTGGGCATTGGTGAAATTTGTGTGAATTCAATCGATGCGGATGGAACCAAGCAAGGGTACGAATTAAATATTACCGGACAACTCGCGCAAATACTGACCGTTCCCGTGATTGCTTCCGGTGGCGCTGGAACTCCCGCGCATATCTGTGATCTGTTCGCCAAAACTCAGGCCGACGCTGCCCTAATCGCTTCCATGGTGCATTTTGGAACCTACTCCGTGCAACAAATCAAAGCAGACATGCTCAAATCTGGTTTACCCGTAAGGATGCAACGATGAATTCAATCAAGGCAGCAGCCATTCTCCAGGCCGGCCGCGATTGCGGAGCCGATTTTGTGGAGCTCTTCGAGGAAGAAACCCGTTCTTCTATTTTGACAATCAAGGACCAGGTTGTCGAAAGCGCCAATGCCGGAACCGATTTTGGCGTCGGTGTCCGCTTACTTTTTGGGACAGAAGTCCTTTACGCATTTACATCCGATGATTCCGAAGCAACCTTGGTTCGGCTGGTCCGGCAATTGGCCTTTGGCCGTACGGGAGTCGGAGCAAGGACAGTCGTGAGCCCGGGTCCTGTGTCGCTGGTTTCTGACCAATGGTCGCGAATGCGTGATCCCCGTGTCCTGGGACAAAGCTTCAAGCTGGATTATTTGAAACGCGGGGATTCCGCTGCCCGCGCCTGCTCCGATAAAATTGCCCAGGTCTCCCTTTCCATCGTCGATGCGGTGAGCGCCATGGAAATCATCAACAGCGAAGGCCTTTGCGTTCGTGATGAGCGTGCTCGAACCCGCTTTCATATTTCGGTCACGGCTGGACAGGGCAGTGAGCGTATTTCGGCCAGCGAAGCACCAGGGTTTGCGGGTGGCTACGAGGTCTTGGATACGCTGAATGTCGAGGTCCTGGCTAAGCGCGCAGCCGACCGGGCCTTGCGCATCCTTTCTGCACCCTACATCGCCGGCGGACAAATGCCCGTGGTCATGGGCAACGGATTTGGCGGAGTCATTTTTCACGAAGCTTGTGGGCACCCATTGGAAACCGAATCCGTTCGGCGCAACGCTTCTCCCTTTTGCGGAAAGATTGGACAACAGATTGCCCATCCTTCCGTTACTGCGATTGATGATGGGACCATGTCGGGACTTTGGGGATCCATTTCTATTGATGACGAAGGAACTCCTGTTCAACGTACCGTATTGATTGAAAACGGAATTCTAAAAACCTTCCTGGCGGACCGGGTCGGAGCACAAGAAGTGGGTGTGCCTCGCTCGGGTAGCGGTCGGCGTGAATCCTATAAATACGCTCCAGTATCCAGAATGCGTAATACCTTTATTGCCCCCGGCACGGATTCTTTTGACGAGATGATTGCCAGCACCGAAGATGGTCTCTATGCCGCCAAGATGGGAGGCGGTTCCGTAAACCCTGCTACGGGAGAATTCAACTTCGCCGTTGAAGAGGGCTACCGGATTCAGGGTGGAAAGCTTGCGGGCGTGGTTCGTGGCGCCACCCTCATTGGAAAGGGGCCCGAGATTTTGCAACGCATTTCCATGGTTGGCTCCGATTTTGAAACGGCTGCGGGAATGTGTGGGGCATCTTCCGGATCCATCCCGGTCACGGTCGGGCAACCCCACTTGAAAGTGGACCGAATTTTAGTTGGAGGTCGCGCATGACCCAGAATGAGTTTGAACTTGCCCTGACCTTCCTGCAGGAAGAAGCCATGGAGTCCGGTGCAGACCAATTTGATATCGTAGGTCGTCAATCGTCTTCTGTCTCCGTTTCGGCCTTTTCCGGAAAACTTCAACAAACCGAAGTTTCCGAATCCGTTGGAATTGGAATTCGGGTATTCAAGGATGGGGCACCGGGTTATGCCTCCACCGAAAGGCTTACTCCGGATTGTCTGCGGCAGACTCTTAAAGATGCCCTCAGTCATTGCCCGCTGACTCAGCCCACTAAAATTGAAATTCCTGCCCCTGCGCCTTTGCGGAGCCAGCCTTCCAGCTGGAACCCGGACCTCGAAGGCTTGGGTTTGGATCAAATGGTTCAATTCGCCCTAGCCCTAGAGCAGGCCACGTTTGCTCTATCTCCTGAAATCGAAAATATTCCGCATTTAGGATATGGAACATCCATGGAGTATGCCTGGCTGGTCAATAGCAAAGGCGTGCGTCACTTTGTGCGTGAGAATTCCTTCGGCGTCGGAATCGGTGCGGTAGCTCTCCGCAATGGTGTGCGCAAAATGGGGATCCACCAAAAGAGTGGCCGTGATTACCACATTGCCGATATCCAGGAAATGTCCAAGACGGTGGTGGAGCGGGCGGTTGAGCTGCTGGATCCCCAGCCGATCGCAGGCGGTGATCTTCCGGTGGTGTTTTCCAATCGGGTCAGCTCCTCCATCATTGGAATGTTTTTGTCGGCATTTCATGCCGAGTCGGTGCAAAAGGGGCAGTCCCGGCTGGCAGGTCAAATCGGAAAACAAGTGGCTTCGCCCCAATTTGAGCTGATCAGCGATCCGTTCCGCTTCGACCTTCCCGGTGCGACTCCTATTGATGCCGAGGGTGTTCCAACCCAGAGGCTGGACTTGATTTCTAATGGGATTTTGCAACGCTATCTGCATAATTTGGAAACTGCGGGGCGCGAAGGGATCTCCAGTACCGGCAATGCTTCTCGAGGGTATTCTGGCAGAGTGGGAACCAGTTTCCACAATTGCATCGTTTCTCCGGGCGAACACTCCGAGGCCGAGCTTCTCAAGCTTTTTCCCCGCTGCCTGCATGTGGTCAAGCTCGAGGGTTCCTCGGGTTGCTCCTCCATTTCGGGTGAAATTTCCATTGGAGTGCAGGGGTTCTTTGTGGAAAACGGAGTGCGGATTCATGCCGTCGATGGGGTAACCATCAGCACCAATTTCTTTGATCTCTTGCAACAAGTGGTCGCCGTGAGCCACGAATACAGCGACTCTTTTTCCAGCATCAAGGTTCCAGCCTTCGCGGTGGACAAGGTCTCGATATCGGCATGATCGGTTTTGAGCGGGTCTGCTACGGATATCCGGAAGGCCGGCATTTGGCTTTGCAGAATGTCAGCTTTTCCTTGCCTCAAGGCGCTGTGATGGCCCTTTTGGGGCCCAATGGAGCAGGAAAAACCACGCTGTTGCGGATTTTATGTGGCCGAATTCCCGGGTATTCTGGAGGCATGCGCATCCCCCGGGATTGGTCGCTTTCCGATGGTCGGCTTGATCCTGCCAAGGTGGGAGTTCTCATCGAAAATCCCGGGATTTATGCCCGTTTGACCGTGCAGGAATATCTGGAATTTTTTGGTAGTTTCTATGTAATTAATGACCTAAAATCTCGCATAAAGAGATTGGCGGAGCAACTCCACTTTAAGGATTTGCATCACCGCATGGCGACGCTGTCGCTAGGTACTCGCCAAAAGGTGCAAATTATCCGCTGTTTGCTACATAACCCTGCTTTGGTCTTGTTGGATGAGCCTTCCAGCAATTTGGATCCTGCTGCTCGGGATGTTCTCTGGGATGTGATCCTGGAATCAAGCCATCAGCTGGGAACGACGGTTATTGTTTGTTCTCATCAGTTATCCGAAATGGAAGAGCATTGTTCCCACATGGGCTTTCTGCGCTCCGGGCAATTGCTGGCGTCCGGTCCTTTGGCTGATCTCAGAAAGGCCCACTTGATTCAGTCCCAAGTAACTCTTCGACTTGGATCTGCTCTCGAAGCCCAAGCCATGGTAAAGGGAATACCCCTCCTGGAGTCAGGGACGGTGGAGGGTGATCGAATTGTATTCCTATCCGACAATCCGGACGGTTCCAATCCTTCCTTGGTTTCCGAAATTGTGGGGCGGGGGGGGCATGTGGTGGAAATTGTGGTGGAACGGCCTCGCCTGGCCGAATTATACCGGAAGTTGGTTCATGACTAAAATCATCCTCCATGAACTCCGACTTATCCTCAGGGAACCTCGTTTCTTGATACCCTTCCTTTTGCCACCTTTATTTTTGGTGATCATGCAAGTGGTGTTTTATTCGCAATATGGTGGTGCCGGGCAACCCATTGAGGCGGGACTGCTTCTCATTGTTGGGGTATTGCTCTCCACCATGTCCGTAACCCTTACCTCTGATTCTTTTGCTGGGGAACGGGAGCGAAATACCCTGGAGCTTCTTTTATGTTTACCCCTTGGCGTCCGGCGGCTGTTCTTTGGAAAATTATTGGCTTTGCTTCCCTTTCCATTGCTGATTTCCATGTCCTCCCAGGCCATTCTTTGGGCCATCGCAGGTCACCTGCCCTGGATCATTTTGGTGGAGTCCTGGCTGTACACCATCGCGGTAGGGTTGATTGTGACAGGGGTTTCTTTGGTGGTTTCCCTTTTCTCCAAATCCGCGCGTAGCGCCGCTCAAGCCAATGTGGTTTTTGTTTTGCTTTGTTTGGGTGTAACCCAAGCGATCGGTCCCAGCTATTTTCAAACCCCCCTTATTCCCTGGCTCATGGTTCCAGTGGCTTTGATTGGATTTGGGGCGATGATCCTGTTCGCCCTACGGCGGTTTGAAAAAATTTCCTAGACCTTTTTCAATCCAGTTTGATTTGGTGTTCCTGGATTTTTCTCCAAAGTGTGGAGCGGGAGATTCCTAGGCGCTTGGCGACTTCTGTCTGATTGTTGTTCAGCATCTGCAGGGCCTTGAGGATGTGCTTGCGCTCCATGGCTTCCAAGGATAGCAGTTCCAGATCATCCCCTTGGGCAGAGGCCCCGATGGCCGAATCCAAAGAAATGGGAGTAGGATGGGTCGGCAAAAATGTATGAGTGGTCTTGGGACGGGCATGCTCAGGAAGGTCATCCAGCCGGATTTCGTCGTCCTCTGCGAGGACTACCGCGTGTTCGATAATATTTTCTAATTCACGGATATTGCCCGGATAGTCATAACTGGCTAGAGCCACTTGGGCTGCGGGGTGGATGCGCAGAATGTGTTTCCCTGTATTTTGCTGGTGCTTGAGCAGGAAAAACTTCACCAGCTTGGGAATGGTGTCCTTGCGTGCGCGCAGGGGAGGCATGGTGACATGGAAGGTATTCAATCGATAAAAAAGGTCTTCCCGAAATTCTCCAGATGCGATGGCTTCCAACACCTTTTTATTCGTGGCAGCGATAATGCGGACGTCCAGGTAGCGGTTCTCGGAATCGCCCACTCGCCGGATTTCTTTATTCTGTAAAAAGCGAAGGAGCTTGACCTGTGTCTGGGGTGCCAGTTCGGCAACCTCATCCAAAAAGAGAGTGCCTCCGTCGGCTTCTTCAAAGAGGCCTTTCCGATTGGCGATGGCCCCTGTAAAAGCCCCTTTTCGGCTTCCAAAAAGTTCGGACTCGACGATGCTTTCGGGGATCGCGCCACAGTTCACGGTCACAAAAGGGGCGTCTGCCCTTTTGGAAAGCCGGTGAATGACATTGGCGATGAATTCCTTACCCGTGCCGGATTCGCCTGTGATAAGGATTGTGGAGGTGGTAGGGGCCACTTTGTAGATGGTTCGAAGAATCTTGCGCATCTCCGGTGAATCGCCCAGGAGATCTTCGAGGACATGGTCCTCCATCAACCGGTAATTCTTTCGGCTGTTGAGGCGCAGGAAAACCTTGCGCGAGGCATTCTCCAAAACGCGGGCATCCACAGGTTTCAGCAAATAACTGGAGGCTCCACGGGCCAGGGCTGTCTCGGCAACTTGAACCGACTTGGAATCGCAAAGCATAACGATTTCAATACCCGGATGATGTTCCTTCAGAAAGGAGATGGTATCCAAATCGTTAAATAACAGAAATTCGGTGCAGAGAAAGCACAGTCCGACCGTTTCTTCCTTGGCCCAGGAAATCAGGTCCGCCGAATCGTTCACTGCGGCAAGAGGAGAATCCTCCAGCGCCCAGCTCGCGAGAACATCGTTTACAAATTTTTTGTCTGGATCGGCAAGAAGGACATTCATGGGGAAATAATACTAAAGAAAGGCGAGGCGCGGAGGTGGGGGTAAAGACCCGGGTCATTCTCGCGACCAGCGGGAGAAGGGAATCTGGGGGAAGGGGTGCTGAATTCGGCCGCGGGCCGAGATGCCGGCAGTTTATTTCTTCTTAAAGTATTTGACATTGTTTAACTTAGCGAAATGTTCATCTTGAGTATAGATCGTGGCGCTAAATCTTTCTGCAGTCGCATAAATAATGCTATCAGCCATTGGAAGTCTTTTCTCATTACTAATCTTTGCAGCATTGATTGCTAATGACTCGTCCAATTCAATAACTTTGCCCAACTTCATGTGTGCAGTAATTATCAAGGCTTTATCTTCATTATAGTCATTCAATATCTTTTTAAAGACCTCATACAGTACGATCGTGGGTACAATCAATTCATTGATATTTAAAATTGACTTTTCATAATTAACTGCGTTGGCTGAATCCGCAATATACTCTAGCCAACCTGAGGTATCTACTATATTCATACCCTGTCTTCATCTCTATTGAATGAAGTGTCCATTCCCTTTAGTAGCCCTTTGATAGACTTCATCGCCTTAACCGGGATTAGCTCGATTCGATGTCCATATTGAATTACTTGCAGAATTTCACCAACCTTCAATCCAGCTGATTCTCTGATTTCACGTGGAATAACCACTTGAAACTTCGGCGATATTGTTACTGTTGTCATTTTGAACTCATCGATAGTATTTTTGTTATACTAATTATACATCGATAAATAAAATGGGGCAACAGCCCGGAATATTCCGTTTTCCACTAGAGCCGCGTGCCGGGATGCCGGCTGTCCACTCTATCAGCTGAACAGCGCTTTGATTTTGTTCAAAAATCCCTCTTCCCGGGCAGCCTCGGTTCCGCTTTGGATCCGAGCCAGTTCTTCATATAGTTCCTTCTCGCGGGACGATAAGGACTCGGGGATCAGGGCTTCGATCTTGACAAACAGGTCCCCGCGGCGGTTCCCGTCAAGTTCGGGTATTCCCTGGTCTTTGATGCGGTATTTTCGGCCTGGTTGGGAAAAGGCGGCAATTTTGATTTGTACTTCGCTTTCGAGCGTCGGTATTCGGACAGATCCGCCGAGAACCAGCTTGGTCACTGGCACGGAGATGGAGCAATCCAGATCGGTTCCATTGCGAACGAAGAATTCGTCCTTTTTTTCGGCGATGAGAACAATAAGGTCGCCGGCGGCTCCACCGCGCTGTCCCAGATCAGCCTCGCCACGAAGCTTGATGTAGTTTCCCTCGGAAACACCCGCAGGGATTTTTACTTCGATCGTGTCTTCCTGGCGAATTCGGCCTTCGCCCGTACAATGGGTGCAACGGTTTGAAATGCTCTCGCCCGATCCAGCACAATCTGGACAAGTGCTGACATTAACCATTTGTCCAAAAAGGGATTGGGATATATGGCGGACTTGTCCCATGCCACCACAGGTGCCACAGGTCTTAACGCCTGTTCCACCCTTTCCTGCGCATTTCTCGCAATGGCGGAAGCGCTTGAGCTTAATCTTTTTGGTGGTGCCAAATGCAATTTCTTTGAGGCTGAGGGGAAGGCGAACCTGGAGGTCATTGCCACGGGGAGGACCTTGCTTGCCCCTGGACCCGGCCCGGCCACGGCCACCGCCGGCTCCGCCAAAACCGAAGTCTCCAAAAATATCTCCAAAGTGACTAAAGATGTCTTCAAAGCTGGAAAAGCCTTGACCACCCTGCATTCCGGGTGCATCATGTCCAAAACGGTCGTATTGGGCTCGCTTTTGTTGGTCGGAAAGGATCTCGTAGGCCTCGGCGGCTTCCTTGAATTGATTTTCTGCTTGCTTGTCCCCCGGATTTTTATCCGGATGGTATTTCATAGCCATTTTCTTATACGCTCGCTTGATCTCGTCAGCGGGAGCGTCCTTGGGAATTCCAAGCACTTCATAATAGTCGCGTTTTTTGGCCATAAAACAAAAGCTCCAAACTAAAAATCAAAAAGGTCCGGGCAGAGTTGTTCCTGCCCAGACCGGATTCATTTACTTATCGTCGACGACTTCGTAATCTGCGTCTACTGCGCCATCGTCCTTCTTGCCTTTTTTGGAAGAACCCTCGGGATGGGGCTGCTCCGCACCAGGCTGAGGACCTGCGCCCGTGGCTCCGGCGGCTTGGGCAATTTCGTTCATTACGGCCTGAACCTTGTCCATTTGGGCCTGGATTTCTTCCTTGGAGGTTGCAGAATCTTTCACTTTCTTCAGTTCATCAAGTGGTTCTTGAACCTTGGCCTTGATTTCTCCTGGGACCTTGTCTCCCATTTCCGTGAGGCTCTTTTCCGTCTGGTAAATGAGCTGCTCGGCATGATTTTTTGCGTCTACCAATTCGCGGGCAGCCTTGTCGGATTCCGCATGGGCTTCGGCATCCTTGACCATCTTTTTGATGTCTTCTTCGGAAATTCCGGAGGAGGATTGAATCTTGATGGATTGTTCCTTGCCCGTTTCCTTGTCCTTCGCGCTGACATGGGTAATTCCATTCGCGTCGATGTCGAAGGTAACTTCGATTTGGGGAACGCCACGAGGCTTGCCTGGGATTCCAGTCAAATCAAAGCGACCCAGGGTGCGACAGTCGCGGGCAAATTCGCGCTCGCCCTGGAGCACATGGATCGTAACTGCAGACTGATTGTCATCTGCAGTAGAAAATACTTGGGACTTGCGTGTGGGAACGGTGGTGTTGCGCTCAATGAGTTTGGTCATCACGCCACCCAAGGTTTCGATACCGAGGGAAAGAGGGGTCACATCAAGCAGGAGAACATCCTTGACCGACGAATCACCGGCCAGAACGCCACCTTGAATTGCCGCACCGATGGCCACAACTTCATCGGGGTTAACACCCTTGTGGGGTTCCTTTCCAAAGAACTTCTTTACGGCTTCCTGAACCGCTGGAATGCGGATGGAACCACCCACGAGAATGACCTCGTCGATCTCAGATAGCTTTAATCCCGAGTCGGCGATGCACTTGCGACATGGCTCGATGCTCATTTCAACCAAGTGCTGGGTGAGCTGGTCGAATTTGGCGCGGGTCAGGGTCAGGTCTAAATGTTTTGGTCCGGTAGCATCGGCGGTTACAAAGGGCAAGTTGATGGTTGTCGATGTGGTGGCAGACAGGTCGATTTTTGCCTTTTCCGCAGCATCCTTCAGACGTTGGAGAGCCATCTTGTCTTTTTTAAGGTCGATGCCGGAATTGTCCTTGCGGAATTCTTCGGCGATCCAGTCAATGATCACTTCGTCAAAGTTGTCACCACCCAGCATGGTGTTTCCGTTAGTCGCCTTGACTTCAAAAACGCCATCGCCAATTTCGAGGATGGAAATATCGAAAGTTCCACCGCCAAGATCGTATACGGCGATCTTCTCGTTTTTCTTGGAATCCAATCCATAGGCAAGAGCCGCTGCAGTGGGCTCATTGACGATGCGAAGCACTTCCAGTCCGGCGATTTTGCCTGCATCCTTGGTCGCTTGGCGCTGGGAATCGTTGAAGTATGCTGGGACGGTAATCACAGCCTGGGTGACGGGCTGCCCAAGGTAGTCTTCGGCGATCTTCTTCATGGTTCCGAGGATGATGGCAGAAATCTCGGGTGGTGCGAATTCCTTGTCATCAATCTTGACGCGGACCGGCTCATCGGTTTTGCCAACGAGGTGATAGGGGAGGTTCTTTTCGGCGGCAGTGCATTCCGAATGGCGACGACCCATGAAGCGCTTGATTGAATAGACCGTCTTTTCGGGGTTCGTGATCGCCTGGCGCTTGGCGACGTGGCCGACTAGGCGTTCGCCGTTCTTGCCAAATCCTACGACAGACGGGGTGGTGCGGAAGCCTTCTGCGTTTGCGATGACAACGGGCTTGCCGCCTTCCATCACGGATACGCATGAATTCGTGGTTCCCAAATCGATTCCAATAATCTTGCTCATAATGTACTCCTATTGTTTATTTCAAAAAAATGAGAATTTAAAATGGATAGTTGAGAGTTGTTCAGAAGGCACTGCGGTTTGCAGTAAAGCCACTTTCATTTTTCAATTCTCAACTTTCAAATCCTGGATTATTTTCCGGCGCTTACAATCACCTTGGCGGTTTTTAAAATTTTGTTTTTCAGTTTATAACCTTTTTGAAAAACGGTAATCACATGGTTTTCTGGTATCGTCTCGGAAGGTTGCTTCAGGAATGCTTCCTGGGAAACAGGATCAAAAGGCTCACCAACTGGATTCATTTGCTCCAGTCCGGTCTCGAGAAGGATTTTTCGAAATTGATCATGGATCAATTGCATGCCCTTCTCAAATGATTCCGGATTCGAGGTCTTATTTTCTTCTGCGAAGGCGCGCTCAAAATTATCTAGAACCTCGGAAAGTTTAGCCAGCAATTTTCCGTTCGCCGTTTCGATAACATCAAGGTGCTCCTTGGCTGTGCGCCGACGATAATTGTCAAATTCAGCATGGAGCCTGAGGTGTTTGTCCTGGATGTCTTTTTCGCGGGACTCCGTTTGTTGCAGCGCGGTACGAAGTTCACCGATTACTTGCAACGACGCATCCTCAAACACCTCCTCCTTGGTTTCTTGCGAAATTTCGGTCGGGGACGTTTCTTCGGTGGCCTTGGCTTCTTGCTGTTCGCTCATAGTGATCCTTTTACGGTGATATATTCAAGAACTAAGCAAAACTCATGCCTTAATGAAATGTGGTGAAATGGACCAGAAATCAAGGCCTGATTCACCTTCTAACACCGGTACGTTCTAAAATAAAACGGACCGAGGAAGATCCTCGGTCCGCAAGAGTTTTTTAACGGAGATGATTACATCATTCCGCCCATTCCGCCCATGCCACCCATTCCGCCCATGTCGCCATGGCCGTGTCCGCCGGCAGGTTTATCTTCCTTCTTGTCCACAACCACGCAGTCGGTGGTGAGGATCATGGAGGCGATAGAGGCTGCATTGGAAAGTGCGGTCTTGGTTACTTTGGCTGGATCGATCACGCCGGCCTTGATCAGGTCTTCGTAGATGTCGGTTTTGGCGTTGTAGCCGTAGCCGTCTTTGCCTTCCTTGACCTTGTTGATGACAACGGAGCCCTCAAGCCCTGCATTGCCAACGATTTGGCGCAATGGCTCTTCGATGGCGCGCTTGATGATCATTGCACCAGTTTTTTGATCGTTGTTGTCAAACTTCAGTGCATCGATGGCATCTGATGCGCGAATCAAGGCAACGCCTCCACCTGCAACAATGCCTTCTTCGACTGCGGCACGGGTTGCGTGCAAGGCATCGTCCACACGATCCTTCTTTTCCTTCATTTCGACTTCGGTAGGTGCACCCACTTTGATCACAGCTACGCCACCAGCGAGCTTGGCCAAGCGTTCCTGGAGTTTTTCCTTGTCGTAGTCGGACGAGGAGTCTTCGATTTGGCGCTTGATTTGGCCAATGCGACCCTTGATTGCGTCTGCTTTGCCGGCACCTTCGACGATGGTTGTGTTATCCTTGTCAATGGTGATTGATTTGGCCTGCCCAAGAACAGAAACTGGAGCATCTTCAAGTTTGGCGCCTGTTTCTTCGGAAACGAGCATGCCACCTGTGAGGATTGCGAGGTCTTCGAGCATCGCCTTGCGACGGTCGCCAAAGCCTGGAGCCTTAACGGCGCAAACCTTGAGTGTTCCACGGATCTTGTTGACCACGAGGGTTGCAAGGGCTTCGCCATCGATATCTTCTGCGATAATCAGGAGAGAGCGGCTGGACTTTGCTGTGTGCTCGAGCAAAGGAAGAAGGTCCTTCATGGAACTGATTTTTTTGTCATAGAGGAGGATGAACGGATTCTCGAGAACCACTTCCATGGATTCGGGATTTGTTACAAAGTAGGGGGAGAGATATCCACGGTCAAACTGCATGCCTTCTACCACTTCAAGAGTCGTATCGGCTGTCTTGGATTCTTCGATAGTGATCACCCCGTCGTTTCCAACTTTTTCCATGGCATTGGCGAGGAGTTTACCAATTTCTGGATCATTGTTGGCCGAGATGGAGGCTACTTGGGCAATGTGTTCTTTGCCGTTAAGTTTCACAGCCATTTTGCCGAGTTTTTCAATCACTGCAGTTACAGCGGTATCGATTCCGCGCTTCAAATCCATTGGATTTGCGCCTGCAGCGACATTCTTCAAGCCTTCGCGGGCGATTGCCTGGGCAAGTACGGTTGCGGTGGTGGTGCCATCGCCAGCAGCATCGGAAGTTTTGGATGCGACTTCACGGGCCATTTGGGCGCCCATGTTTTCGAACGGATCGTCTAGCTCAATTTCCTTGGCAACGGTAACGCCATCTTTTGTGACATTGGGAGCGCCAAAGCTCTTTCCGAGCATAACGTTGCGGCCCTTTGGCCCTAGGGTTACTTTGACTGCATTGGCGAGCTTGTCCACGCCCTTCATGAGGGATTCGCGAGCGGCGATATCAAATTTTAATTGTTTTGCCATGATTCAATTCTCCAAAAAAATTAGAGGATAGCGAGAATGTCGCTTTCCTTGACGATTAAAAAGTCTTTGCCATCCATGGACACTTCCGTTCCAGAATATTTTCCATAAAGAACGATGTCGCCGACCTTGACTTCTGGAGCGATGATTTCGCCCTTGTCATTTTTGCGACCCGCGCCGACGGCGATGATTTTGCCCTTCTGTGGTTTTTCCTTGGCGTTATCAGGAATGTAGAGTCCGCCCTGGGTTTTTGTCTCTGCTTCGAGAGTTTCCAGGAGAATTCGATCTGCAAGTGGTTTGATTGCCATTTGTTGTTTCCTCGTTTGGGGTGAAATTCGTAGGTATCCACAAATATGCAAGTATCGTGCCAAAGGGAGATGAGGTTGTTTTTGAAGAAGATACTCGGTTGTTGTTTCGTTTTGGATCAATCCAATCTGGACTATTTCTTTGCTGTTCTATTTTGAATCAATCTCGTTTTTGTGTCTGGTTTATGACGATATTGGAACATCACGCATAATGAAAAGGCCCGTGATAGAGCTTCTATCTTGTTTGGATTCAATGGTTTAGCAAGAGTATTTCCTAGGATTGGTTTTATAATGCATTCTTCAAATATCATGAAACATCAAGTCTATTGGGTCCTCCTGGGATTTTTCCTGGTTAGTGTGGCTTGCGGGCAGACGGTAACTTCTTCTTCGCTCAACTCCGGTTCAGTTGCGTCGAATAATTCTAGCGGATCTATTGTGTCCTCAATTGGGAATCCCTTTTTTGGAAACCTTTCGGGGGAAGGGTATACCCTTTCAGTAGGGTTTCTTTCCAACGTTTCCTTTTCATCGGGTCCTGTGGAGCTCCTGATACTTTCCAAATCCCATCAGAATTCATTTGCATCTCTTTTGGCCACTGGCCAGTCCATTGATGTAACCAATTTTAATGGCCGGGTTGTTGCCCGATTCCCCGCAAAAATGGGCGAGCAACAATTACGCATGGAGCTGAATCAATTGAATCCAGCCCTTTACATTCTTCGCTCGGGCGTTGGTAGCCAATCCGTCCGGCTCGTTTTTTCACCTCGGAGATAGTCATGATGAAGTTTATCGTATTAATGCTCTCGTTTAGCCTGCTCTACGCCGGTGCACCTGCTGGGTTCAATTATCAGGGCGTCGCGCGGGATGCTTCGGGCAGGGTTCTGGTAAACCATTCTCTTTCGATCAAATTGGCGATTCGTGAGGCGGCTCCTTCGAACAAGATTCAATGGGAAGAGACCCAAACGGTGAGCACAGATGCCTACGGTCAGTTTAGTCTTGTGATTGGGCAGGGAGTAAGGTCTTCCGCGGCTCTTTCTGCGAGTTTGGCAACCGTTCCTTGGAGTTTGGGAACCCTTTCGCTGGATGCTTCCATCAATTTTGGTTCGGGTTATGTGGCCATGGGCTCTACTCAGATTTGGAGTTCTCCTTATGCCCTTTACGCCGAACAGTCAGGCTCCGCTGGCGAGCAGGGGCCCATTGGACTGACCGGCCCTGCAGGGGCCACGGGTGCAATGGGTCCGCAAGGTCCGGCTGGCTTGATTGGTCCCGCTGGTGTGCAGGGTCCAGCCGGTGCGACTGGGGAGCAAGGTTTGCAAGGAATCCAGGGCGTCTCTGTGACCGGTCCTATGGGTCCCGCAGGCCCCGCTGGTTTGCAAGGATTAACCGGCATGACCGGAGCAAGGGGTGTGCAAGGCATCCAAGGTGAAACGGGAGCCCAGGGCATCGCAGGCACGAATGGCACAAACGGTATCGATGGCGCAACTGGTGCGAAAGGTGACACCGGAGCCCAAGGCCTCCAGGGCGTCGCAGGCGTAGCTGGTCCTCAGGGCGAGAAAGGCGATGCTGGCGTAGCTGGTGCGCAAGGTCTCCAAGGCGTCGCCGGCACAAACGGTGTTGATGGAATCAACGGAATCGATGGCGCAAAGGGTGAAACTGGCCCAGCAGGCCCACAAGGTCTCCAAGGTGTCGCCGGCACAAACGGTGTTGATGGAATCA
>CAIRAY010000046.1 GCA_903876665.1 uncultured Fibrobacterota bacterium
GAACCATTGTGGAATGGAAGACTGGTCCATACAGGACTGAGTGGGCTGCATTTGGCCAATCAGCGCTGGGTTCTGGAACTGACCATTTTCCACATCGGATTTCATGATGGAGCAGAAAACACGCCAATAATCCAGAGGGTCAGCGCCGGTTACATGCCGGATGCCGGATGTGGCATTGTACTTGGCATGGCTCGCATCAATGGCAAAAATGGATTTTGCCGTTGTCAAAGCCGAACCTGGGGCTTCCCAGCTAATTCCGGCTTCGGTTTTATTGAATGCGCAATCTTTGCGAACAGCCAGGTCACCAGCACATTTCATGTCCAAAGCACTCACTGTAGGAACGAAGGTACTGTTTTTATTATTCAGACTTTGCGCCCCCCAATGCCCTTCCATGTTGGGGTCTTCCCACCAATTCACGCTTTTTTCCCAGGAGTTCGCCATCTTATTTAAAAATGCGTCATGATACATATTGTAGATAAGCTCATTGAAGGGGCCAACGCTTCCTTGCACCAGATCCCAGGAAGTCTTACCTTTTCTAGACCAGCCAGGCGGACTGTTGGTATTCCATTCGTAAGTCTTGTTGAATGCATATTCATCGCTCTCCGAGGTCGAATAGGAAGCATTGCTCGTTGCACTGCCATAGGCATCATCCTCGCCATTATCCTGTTCCCAATTCGCATAGCGCTTCAAGTTATAAAAGGACACGGTCTCGGGATAATTCCTGTGCCCGGCCAAAAGACCATTGCTAACCATCACCACCGGGAATCCCTTGTATTCCGCCGCATCACGGTACTCGTTCAACAACCACCGGGTAGTCCCAACATCGGGTGCAAATTCGCTTGGAGTTGATTCTTTTGAACTCATTTCTGTGTTATAGATCAACAGATCTTTTGCTCCGGGTGCCTGTAACAAATCCAGGTAGCTTTTGCCTTCATCGCCACCCTCGCCTCTGAAGCGCACCCAAAAATCAACGCTCGCCAAGAGGGACCGGGGGAGAACCGCACCTTGGTGAGGCGAATCCATGGTGAGCAATTGGCGAATTCCTGGCTTGGTTCCGCGGGTCTGGTCGTAAAGGTAGGCCCCATAGCGACCGACCACTCCGCCCTGGCTAAATCCGATGATCTGAAATTTTTGTGTGGTGGAATTCTGCCAGCCCAAAAACGCATTCTCAGCCAAAAAGGCCAGCAGTTTCGAGAAGGTTTGCGCGTTGGATTCGAGGGAGCGAATCGTGGTCGCACCAAACTGGACTAGGATGGGAGAATACCCGAGGGCCTCGAGATTTGAGATGACAAATCGCTTTTCGGGCATACCCGGATCCTCTGTTCCCTCCAACTCATCCTCAAACATTTTTAATGTTTTTGGATCTGCCTTTAGGTTAATTCCATCAACCAACAAGATCGGCCGCACCACCATTTTTCCACTGATCTTTGACACATGTGGCTGAGTATTGAAAATTTGAATGCGAACCGCATCTTCTTCTCGTATGAGTGCCGTTTTTTCATTGACCGTCATGGATTTGATGCTACCATTTGCATC
>CAIRAY010000047.1 GCA_903876665.1 uncultured Fibrobacterota bacterium
CACGCTCGGATCGGGCCACCCCGCCCTCCACACTGCCGACCTAGTTTCGCGGGCGCGCAGGTCGGCAGTTCACTTTTGGGATAAAACAAAAAGGACCAACCCGAGGGTTGATCCTTTTTTGTTTCGAGCCTCCCAGCAGAGTTGAACTGCCGACCTGCTGATTACGAATCAGCTGCTCTACCACTGAGCTAGAGAGGCGAACAGCGGAAATTTAGTATTTCTTTGGGGAAGTTGTTTTATTGGATAATTCAGCGAAGGGGTGGGGCGGTTTAGCATACTAGGAGAATGAAATCCAAACATGGTCTTTTCAATGTTTTTGTCGGAAGGGGTCTACTGGCCCTAGGGCTCTGCTCTCCCTTGCTGTTGGGTGCCTGCGGTGAGAGTGAGGAATCGGTGGTTGCGCCGGAGGTCGCTTCGGATTCGGTCACCTATGGGGATGTCGCTCCCATGATCACCATGCGGTGTGGGATTTGCCACATTGGTGGCGGGACCGGGCCAGAGCTTGGCGG
The DNA here is from genome assembly GCA_903876665.1 of uncultured Fibrobacterota bacterium. Classification (GTDB taxonomy): domain Bacteria; phylum Fibrobacterota; class Fibrobacteria; order Fibrobacterales; family Fibrobacteraceae; genus CAIRAY01. The sequence continues at coordinate 510 of CAIRAY010000047.1, forward strand.
CTGGGCCAATTTGAGCGATAGCGTGACGGCTACGGAAGTTGTTGATGTGATGGAAAATGGTTCCATGCCTCCGGGCGGGCCTCGCATCAGTGTCGAAGAGTTGCAACGCATGCAGAAATGGGTCGGGCAGGGGAGGATGAAATGAAATTATTTCGCGGTCTAGTCTTTGTCGGCCTTTCGGCAGAAACCAATACCGCCGTAGCCATCTTTGAGCCCCAGCTGAATAAGCTTCGAGTCCGGATTCAAATCTCCTCGTTTACCTTCCCCAATCATTTGATGCAGGAACATTTGATGGCTCAGGTGACCCCAAAGGATCCGCTTACCTTGGCCACTTTCAAAAGCACTCGGCTCATTGACCTTCCTACGACAGAGGTGGTGGGTGTAAAGGACTTAAGTTTTATTCTTCAGCATCATCTGGGGCCAATTTCGGCCGGACCTGGACAGGCTTTTGGTCTTGACATGGCGAAAATTCGTCTGGCCTTTGAATTTGGTTTGACAGATCGCCTACAGCTTGGAATGGGTCGCACCAACGGTGGTGGAAAGCCAGTGGATGGATCTCTCAAATTTCGACTGCTCCGTCAACAAGCCGACGGAGGCATTCCTTTGAGCGTTACTGTGCAGACGGCGGGCTATTACCAAACAGCCCCTGAGGGTAGCCAGCCATACGCCATGACTGCGGACTTTGCTTTGCCAATCCCTCCAGGCTATAATGGAAAATTCTATGCACCCGTTCTCGGTGCTGGAGTTGATCTTGATACAGGAGGTCATATTTTCCAGCTCTTCGTCACCAATTCTCCCTGGCTTAACGATGACCGCCTCCTGACTGAAACCGCAGGTACCTTGGGAGACGCTGGAACCGTTCTCCGCCTAGGGTTTCAAGTCAACCGGACTTTCGGTTTCGGAGGCTGAGTAATCGCGCATGAATAATTGCCGCATAAATTCGGCGATGGAATTTTGACATGCGAAGTACTTTCTGATTGTCATGCCCGCCGTCCTGTCGTGCCCGGCAGTACTTGTCATGCCCGGCAGTACTTGTCATGCCCGGCAGTACTTGTCATGCCCGGCAGTACTTGTCATGCCCGGCAGTACTTGTCATGCCCGGCACGGGCATCACCGCACCATTCGGCAATATTTTGTGATGTCCTGCCGGACATGGATTCGTTTCTCAAAAATCGCGACGATGTTCATATTTGCGCACGAGACCTATATCACAGGTCGCAACACAGCAGGGTCAAATCATCATCGAGAGGTTTTGATCCCACATGGTGGGTCAATTTTTCCAAAATGGATTGAATCGCTTGGGTGGGGTGCTCTTGGCGTGAGCCCTGCAGAATTTCCCGCATGCGTTCTTCCCCAAATTGTTCGCTGGTTTCGCTGGTAGCTTCGATGATTCCATCCGTATAAAGCAGGATTCGGTGGGGGCCGATCAGGCTCGTGACCTGGTCCGTACACTTGGTGTCATCAAACATTCCCAAAAAGAGGCCCCGGCTGTGCAAATTCAAAATGGCCCCGGATTCTTGGTTCACCAGCATGATTGGAGGGTGACCCGCGTTGGTCCAGCGCAGCAAATTCGTTCCTTTGTCCCAGATGGCGTAGAATACCGTGACAAACATATCCGTATTCACTTCCTCCACAAAGACCTTGTTGATTTGATGCAACGTTTCGGCAGGGCTTTCGGTGGTTGGGGCAATTTGCTTCAGGAGCGTTTTAAACATGGACATCACTAGGGCGGCGCTGACCCCATGACCAGAAACATCGGCAACAACGAGTGCGAATTTTTGAGGAGCGATTTCAAAGCAATCGTAATAGTCCCCCCCGATTTCAATGTGCGCGGCATAGTGCGCAGCAACGCCCCGCAAGCCAGTGGGGAAAAATGAGGGTAAAAGTTTGGTCTGGATTCCTTTGGCGCGGTCAAGATCCCTTCGAATCTTCCGGTTCGCATCTTCCAGTGCCCCATTGGTGTCCGACAAAAGTTGGTTTTTTGATTTCAGGATGTCATACATCTGAAAATTTTCCAGCACGAGCCCCGTTTGGAGCATGATGGAACTGATTACGGATACGTCGTCTCCGGTAATCATGGCGCGATTGGTGAGGTCCAGCCACAATACCCCGAGGCACTTGAATTGCGGGCAATTTACACAGGCTTTGCGCCGATCATCCTCAAAGCGGGTCTGGGTGAAAAGGGCCGACCCCTCCGTAGCCCAGCAAATGGAGCCCGGTTGCTCAAAGCAAGGACAAGTCGTGCATCCACATTTTTTGGCTTCCCAGCAATTGGACATGATGCGGCCCACAATGGGAAACGCGGCGTATTGGGTGCTTCCCAGGGCGCTGAATGCATCATCTTCGGGAACGCTCTCTACAATGACATGGCGGTTGCGGAAAATGGCATCCCCGTATTCTCCAGCAATGAACTCCAGGCCAAAACGTAGCTGGCGCAGGGCTTCAGCAGGAATCCCGGTAGAACCTAAAACCCCAAGAGAAAAATCACTCGGATTGACCTGGAATACGGCGACTTTCTTGTAGCCCAGTAGCTCTTGAAAGCCTAGCCCCAGGGTGTGGATAACCGCTTCAAGGTTTGTGGCCGAGGAAACGACACGGCTGATTTCGCTCGAGAGGGCGAAGGTCGTCAACTGCTTGCGGAGGATTTCCTCCAGGTTAAAATTTGGGAACTCGTCTCGGGTTTCTTCCATTCCAGCGGAACCTTTAGTAATTTGCTATCTTAATATATCCTTTAAAATACTTTACATTGTTCCAGGTCAATCATGGCAGACAATCAAAATATTCCAAATCAGGCCTCTGGCCAATCTTTTCACCACGAACTCGAAGCTCGTTTCCATCACCTTCGCCAAGAGTTTTTGCCCAAGCACGGGACCAAACTTCTGGTCGGCATTCTGGTGATTGCCGCCGGCGTCGTGGGGTTGATTCAATACCAAGCCAAGACCGAGCAGGCTACTGCCGCTTTGAACCAGGATCTGGGCAAAGCTTACTCCCATCTTTATGGAAACAAGTCGGATTCCGCTGCCGTGGTTCTTGAAGGCATGCTTGCCAAGTCCGGCATATCGGGTCTCCCCGAAGCCAAGGCCGCCCTGCTGCTCGGTAATATTCAGTTCCAAAAGGGTGATTTTGATGCCGCCGGCAAATCTTTCGAGCGTTCACGCGCTTCCGCAGGCGACGTCGAGCTGATCCGTAGTGGAGCCGAACATGGTTTGGCAACGGTTTCCATCGAAAAGAAGGACTACACTAAGGCCGTCCAGCAGCTTGAATCCTTCGTGAAGACTTATGGCAAGCGTTCCGGCAACTTGGAAGACCGCTTTACCCAGAAAGAACAGGTGGACCCGATCGTTACCGTGCCCGATGCCCTCTGGAAGCTCACTCTCTGCTACGTAGAATTGAAGCAGACCGACAAGGCCAAGGTCACTGCTGACAACCTCATCAAGATCTACGGCGAATCCCGCCAGGCAACCAGCGCGCGCAAATTGCTCGCCACACTGTAATTTTTCCAAATACATTCTTTGAGCTCCGCCTACCCGCGGGGTTCTTTTTTTTTGCCCTGGATTTTGGGATTTGAATACTGCCTATCCGTGCAGTAATTTCCTATCATTTGGGTATGCCGAACTTCCGTCTAGCTGCCGACTATTCCCCTGCGGGCGATCAGCCCAAGGCCATCGCCGAGCTCCTCGCGGGCCTCGAACGCAAAGAAAAATTCCAGGTGCTCCTGGGTGTTACCGGTTCGGGCAAAACCTATACCATGGCGAACATCATTGCCAAGGCCAACAAGCCCACCTTGATTCTGACCCACAATAAAACCCTGGCAGCCCAGCTCTATCAGGAGTTCAAGTCGTTTTTCCCCGACAATGCGGTGGAATACTTCGTCAGCTATTACGACTACTACCAGCCCGAAGCCTATATGGTGCAGACCGACACCTTTATTGAGAAGGATTCGAGCATCAACGAAGAGATTGAAAAACTTCGCCTGCGGGCTACTGCCAATTTATTGACACGGCGTGACACCATTATTGTGGCATCGGTGTCCTGCATTTACGGTCTTGGCTCCCCCGAGGTGTTCCGCGAAATGAGTGTGCGTCTCAAGGTTGGTGAGATTCGGGACCGGGACGACATTTTGCGGGCCCTGGTCAAAATTGCTTATGACCGCAACGATTACGCACTCGACCGTGGTTGCTTTCGGGTGCGGGGGGATGTAATTGAGGTGCACCCCAGTTACGACGATACGGGCCTGCGCATCGAGCTGTTTGGAGAGGAGGTGGAGCGCCTGGTGCGTTTTCACCTGATTACGGGCGAGACCATCGAGGTTCTTGATGAACTTCTGATCGCGCCTGCCCGGCATTTTGTAACCCAGGACAACAGTCGCTTGCGCATTGTGCACCAGATCGGAGAAGAGTTGCATCAGCGGGTGTTGCAATTCGAAAAAGAAAACCGACTGGTCGAAGCCCAGCGCATCAATTCCAGGACACGCTACGACATGGAAATGATTTTGGAAACGGGCATTTGCTCCGGGATCGAAAACTATTCCCGCATCGTGGAAGACCGCGCACCTGGTTCCCGACCCTTTACTTTGCTTGATTATTTTGGCAAGGACTGGATGATGTTCATTGACGAATCCCACGCCAGCGTGCCTCAGGTTGGAGGCATGTTCGAGGGAGACAAATCCCGCAAGACTACTCTCATCGAGTACGGTTGGCGTTTGCCTTGCGCCATCGACAATCGTCCCATGAAATTTACTGAATTTGAAGAGATCATGCCTCCTAATGTCATGTTTGTGTCTGCCACCCCAGGGCGTTATGAGCTAGAGCATTCCGGCGGTGCCGTGGTCGAACTCATCAATCGGCCCACAGGCCTTCTGGATCCTCAGATTGAGCTTCACCCGGTACAGGGGCAAATGGACCATTTGTTGGCGGCCATCGAAGAGGTGGTGGGGCGTGGAGAGCGTGTCCTCGTGACCACGCTGACCAAAAAAATGTCCCAGGATCTGGCCGATTATTTTCAAGGCGTTGGGGTTCGGGCCAAGTACCTGCATTCGGAATTGAATACCATTGAACGTCATCAATTGCTTAAGGGGCTCCGCATGGGTGACTTTGATGTGCTCGTGGGCATTAACTTGCTGCGCGAAGGGCTTGACTTGCCCGAGGTTTCCTTGGTGGCCATTCTTGATGCGGACAAGGAAGGATTCCTGCGCAACTTCCGCTCCCTGATCCAAACCATGGGACGCGCGAGCCGTAACCTGAACGGTCGGGTGATCCTCTATGCAGACCGAACCACGGACAGCATGGCTCTCGCCATTGCCGAAACCGAGCGCCGTCGCAAGACCCAGATCGCTTTCAACGAAGCCCACGGAATCATTCCCCGTTCGACCGTCCGCAAAATCGAAGACGACCTGCGCGATCATGATCCCCTGATCGATATGCTGGAAGAGGAGCAGACCCCCGAGGCCCGGGCCCAGGCGGAAGAACTCCGCCGTCTCGATCCTGAACTCGCCATCCTGCGTCTGGCACCGGACGATACCCGAAATATGTCCATCGAAGATCTGGAATCCCGTATGATGGAGGCAGCCTCCCGCCTGGACTTCGAAGGTGCAGCCAAATTCCGCGACCTTTTGCGCAGTCGCACGAAGGGCTAGGGGCAGGTAAATGTTGTGTGCTATTCCGGCGCGTTACGGATAAGTAGCGCTCAGGACCAGTTGGTCAAATGCGGCAAGCCGTGCGTCGGTCCATAGACCATCTGCGGCCGCACCGTAGATGAAATAGTAGGCGTTTGGGAAAAAGATGTGGTACATGTAGTTTGTGTGGTTCCCCGAACTCAGCACAGTGACCAGCTTTTGCCGGTAACCCTGGAAACTATTGCTCTGAAGAATAAACAATAGGCTGTCTGGAATACCAGCGATGGACTGTTCATAGGTATTGGAAGTGGGATTCTTGGAAAAAGAAACCCCAAAGGATTCTGTGGTCCCGTTCAGGAGAAATATTGAAAAAGTGGAGTCGGAATAGCTTTTGTAGCCCGCAGGCAGTGGTGGATGTACCGTGATTCCACTTGGGTGCGTATAAACGCCGGTTTGGGCGTTTTCAACTACGACAGGTGAGCCCGAGAGTGGGGTCGTACTCGTGGTGGTGGTGGTGCTGCTGCTGCCAACAGTTGAAGAAAGACTGCTACCGCTGGTCTGAATTGCACTGCTATTGCCAGTCTGAATGGCGTTGCTACTGCTAGTCTGAATTGCGCTGCTACTGCTAGTCTCAAGGGTGCTACTGCCATTATCCGGTTGTGTGGATCCGGGATTGGAACAGCTGAAAAGAAAGGTCGAGGCAATGCAAAGGGCAAAGGCAAATTTGTTCATGGATTGGCTCCTGAAATGGTTTTCAATGTCATTAATCTCAATGCTTTTGCCTAGCCCGTGAAGGTTGTGTGTTAGTCCTGCATGCAGCGAACCGAATAGCCTGCCGTTTTGCGGGTAAAGCGTGATTCTAAATAGGAATACATATTATACAAGCCAAAATAGTACGCCTCGTCCGAGACAGGAATGATTGATGATGCCCACCAGTTGGCCGTGTTTCCTTTAAAAAAGAAAATAGGATCGTAATATAAGCCCCCTGGAAGGGCAGAGAATCCGAATGCGTCGGTATTCGTTATCCCAGTATACACAACCCAGCCGTCAATGGATTTTAGGCTGTTTCCCTCATCATTCACTACACCTCCGTTGCTCTGATCGACGAAGCTCTCCAAGGCCGTCCATTCTGCCTTGCTGGGCAGGTGCCAGCCGGTTGGACATGCGGAAATGGCAGAGTTCCAATCATACAGGCGGCCATAAATAACGCAATTACTTTCCAGATTGTCGTAGCACCATGAATTTCCACTTGCGGGAGAAAAATTCAGGTTCTGTGCCATCCAAGTTTGGGTGTTGATCGTCACCGTCTTGTACACTTGCTCAGGGCAGGCAAGGGTTTGGGCGGTCGCATCGAAGGTACAGGACGAGGTATTTGTCGATGATGAAGCCGTGGACGCCGATGAGCCAATTTGAGTTTCGGAGGATAGGGAAGCGACCGAGGAGGATTGCGATAGTAATGATGATGAGGAATTTTCCTCAACAGTATTGGGTGAAGAAGAGGGGCAACCTGTCAAAAAAAGGATGCCTGAAAAAAGAACAAGGATCGCTTTGTTATGTGTCATCGATTGATGTCCGTTGTAGCTGTTCTTAGTTGTTTATTACTGATAAGTAGCGCTCAGGACCAGTTGGTCAAATGCAGCAAGCCGTGCGTCGGTCCATAGTCCATCTGCGGCCGCCCCGTAGATGAAATAGTAGGCGTTTGGGAAAAATATGTGGTACATGTAGTTTGTGCGGTTCCCCGAACTCAGCACAGTGACCAGCTTTTGCCGGTAACCCTGGAAACTATTGCTCTGAAGAATAAACAATAGGCTGTCTGGAATACCAGCGATGGACTGTTCATAGGTATTGGAAGTGGGATTCTTGGAAAAACTAGTCCCAAAGGATTCTGGGGTTCCGTTCAGAAGAAATATTGAAAAAGTGGAGTCGGAATAGCTTTTGTAGCCCGCAGGCAGTGGTGGATGTACCGTGATTCCACTTGGGTGCGTATAAACGCCGGTTTGGGCGTTTTCAACTACGACAGGTGAGCCCGAGAGTGGGGTAGTGTTTCCAGTGTCGGCCTGAGTGGTTCCGGTATTGGAACAGCCGAAGAATAGTGAAGCGAACAAGACAAGTCCGAAAATATTTTTCAATTTGGCGCTCCAAGTGGGAATATGAAGTTTGGTGTCGATACTGAATTCATGCGCAAAGAGTCAACTTGTAAACCCACAAGGCTGACCTCGTCAGAAATCAATATGTCAGCCAAACAGGGAATATTGCAGTCTCCAGAGTTCAGGCGCACGAAAATCTGACTGTAGGTCTGCGTTTCTACGCCATTTATTAAAACACGCTTTAGGTGTAAGGATCGTGTTTTAAAGGTGTTGAGCTGCATCGTGTAGCTCTTGGGTGTGCAAGGCTGGGGAATTGCGTCTGCACCAATGATTTGGGCAACAACTAGGAGGAAACCAAGACTAGTGGAAAATCTGACGTCCATTTTCATGAGTGCCCTCCTCGGTTAATGAGTATTCTATTTGAATCAGGGAATCCCCTTTCTGGTAGGACAAGACATAGGTGGAATCGCTGGTTTTTTCGAGGCTTAGCTCACTCGTGCTGGGGTGCTGGTAGTTCGTGGCAAGGGGTAATGCGGTGTAGTCATTACGGACGGTGGCGCCATCTTGGCTTTCGCAGTCTTCCTTGGCGCAGGAGCCAAGGAGGCTAAAAGCACAGGCCAACAAGATGGGGGCTAGTTGGAAATTAGAATGACCAATTAACGACATCATTTTGTTTCTCCACGGACTGGATCTCAATTGGGAAGGAATCCTTTTGGGCCGAGACCTTCTGGGCAAGAATTCGAATATACAAATCAACAGTAGAAAGAAGGGTCGACTTGAATTCAATTCCTTTTTCATTGGATTGAGAGCGTATTTCCGCATACTTGGCCTCAAAACCAAAGCAACTTTTCGGGGTGATTGAATTACTGAAGACAAGGCCCTTTATCTGCATTGCTGTCATTTGACGATCGATCTCAGGTAGGCTGTAAGTGATGGTGGAGGGGATTTGCACGCCTTTATAATTTTTATACCCACTTAGGTCGATTGCGTATAATAGTCCTGCAGAGGTGGTGCCATAATGGTTGATCACCACGGTAATTCTGGAGATTAAGAACGTCTTGGAGTCAACCCAGTAAATTGCGCGGGCGCTTTGGATGGGGTAGGGTGGAAGAAAGCCCAGCCAGAACCAGATCGAGGTAAAGTTTGCATTGGCAATTCGGCGGTAGACGGTCTTTCCGACTACGGTATCTTGGAGAAGGGCGACATCCATGGTGCTTGCGAGTTGATTGCGGAAGTCAAATAGGCCAGGTCGGGAACCAGAGTCTGGCTTTGCGTCGGCGCTGGTTTTACGAAAAAGGGAATCTTTGGTGATGAGGTAGACGGCAGAGTCCCCGAAACATGGCAAAGGAGTGACCACTCTGGCGCGAAAGGTTTTTCCAGGATCAACCTGGATAGTCGAAAGGGATGTCTTTATTTTGTAGCCACGCAAGGAGCCAAAGTCGTAGTTGCGACCAACTTTGGATAGCAAATTGGCAAGGTCCTTTTCGCTTTGAGTGGTTGCAAAGCTAAGCGAGAGACCCATGAATGCTGAGAGAATCATTAGCCAGCGATAGTTTATTCGCACAAGTTGCTCCATGTTCTTAGTTATGGTTTACAACATTAAAAAAATCGAGTAAATTTGTCACCCCAAATAATTAGGAGAAATCAAAGAAATGAAAATATTAAAACCACTATTTTTCGCTCTGGTCTTTGTCTGTTCCTTGTGGGCCTTCAAAGCGCCAAGCCATATCGCTGTAGCCAATGAGGCCATGGCTGAAATGAAAACGGCCATCGAAAACGGCAATGGCGGAGCGAAGCTTGTATTCCATGACATCGAGCTTCCCGTCAGCAATGCAAGCGCCTTCAATGCGATTGTTGCCAACCCAACATATTATCGTATGGGAAGCGCGGGTCCCGACGCCTTCCCCGACATGGTCTCTGGTCAAACGTGGATGCACACCAACAATGGGGCCACTGTTGAGTTGTCACCATTGAGGACCTACGAAGACCGCATGAAGGGTAAGCCCATGGAAACGTTCCGCTCCATTGATTATGCCATGAGCATGATCAAGGAGGCTTCCTTGGCAAATGATGCTGCTACGCTGGCTTTTGCCTTGGGTTATCTTGGACATTGCGTTTCAGATGGTTTTTCCCATGGCTGGGTGAATCGGCAGGCGGGCGATTTTTTTGATTATAAAACAGGAAGTGGAATATTTGGCGTATTGACTGAGGAGGTCAAGCATATTGAATCGGAGGCCCTCCTGGACTCCAAACTTCCTCCAGAGTTGGTTGGAATGCCTGATAGTGCAAACGAGCTTCCCAATATGGATCGCTTGAGAACAGATGCTCCCTACGCCTTTCTGGATAAGTTTTATGCGACCCGCGTCAATGGAGAACATTTGGGCGGAATGTTGTATGATTACTGGGATATTCAGGAATCAGTTTTGGATAAGATCAGTTCTGTTGGGGATATGGATTATTTGGCTAGCCTCCCTGATATGGAAGCGGGCTCTGCGACTTCTATTGCATATATTTTTGGCAATAACGACATTCTAAAGGGTTTAATCGAGACGGGTGGTGTGGAAACAGTCCTGTCGTTTCTCGGTCCAAAGTTAAAGGAGATCAATCCGGTTCATTATTATTTCTCGGAGGTTCGCGCAAATTATGGGGACTTGCGCAATCAACTCAAATCGCATCGTCGCAATTGGATGGTCATGGGAAAGTGCACCGCCCAGAATATGGTGACCTTGAAGATTCCTAATGCTCCTGATAACTGTCCAGAAGTCGGCGCAAGTGGCACTGATATTGACGTAGGGACTGATTGGAATCGCTCGGCAAACCAGGAATTACATCGTCGAGAAATTGTAGCTGCATTCAATATGAAGGAAGGTGGCGACTCCCATTCCACCGCGGACAACGTGGAAAGAGCCGCTCAATACCTATTGGGTGGTTTGGTTCTCGCTGATATTCCTGGTACATTGGTGCCTGCGGATTGGGCTCTCGGATGGACACAATTATTAAACTTCCTCAAAAACAATAGCGGACTCAATGCTGCCTTGCTTGCAGGGCCAATTTTGCTTGCCCATACGGCCATTTGCCTTACCGAAGGAGCAGTCAAAGAGGTGGGTTGTGTTGTAGATTGCGTTGATGAAACTGCAGCCTGCATATCGAGGAATGCTAAATGGTGTTCCAGTACAGATCGCGATTGGTGCGATCGTTGGTGGGGTAAAAAAGTCTGCGTTCCAGGGTTGGTGGGCACTTGTGTTGCAACCATGGCGACTGGTTGTACGGTAGGCGGTGCCGTTTCTTGTGTTGTGTGCTCTGCCGATGCCATATACGAAACCTTAGACGACTGCCTTGGCGATCCAATTCGAAATTGGGATGACTTAGGAGGAATGCTCGCTCGTGATCTAGAAGACATTACCGCGGCCATCGACCGTATCAAGAGAAAGGCAATGAATGTGGTTGAGGAACAAGCTTGTGCAGCTGCGAAGGCTCAAGGCGTTCCAGTTGAAAAACTTTACCGTACCGTGGGTCTTTTCAAGTCCATGAGTCAGTTGGCCAAATCGGGAGAATACGCAGCCGTCAATGTGGCTTTCCTTGCTGAGGATATAAAAGATTCAGCTTGGTACCAGACGCTGATCAATAGCACGACCAGGAGTGACGAAAAGGCTCTTCTGGAGTCCATGCATAACGGAACTTTTGCGACATTCACTGCCGTCTCCGAGCTGAATCCCATTGAAGTGCCGAAAAACTGCTTCGATTTCAAATTCAATGCTGAGTCCGATTTCACCAAGGATCCTCAATTTGCAACTCTTGGTGCGATTCAGTCCTTAGCCCATACTCCTGGACCAACTGCAACAAGGTTCTTGGCTGAATTTGGTTCTGATCCGACCAAGGAATTTCCTCCAATGTTCAATGCCATCCAAGGTAACTTGCTGGTCGGAGTGAATACGAAAGCAGACTTGGAAAATCTGTATGCAATTGGTGGCGTAAATACCCCCACATTGCAGTGGTCATCAGATGTCTCCGCCAATTATTCCGAAATCTGCAAAAAAGACCCTGTCAGTATTTTCTGCGATGTGATTCCAAGTCTTGATGATCCTGACTGTATTAAATGCGAAGACAAGGCAGGTGTGATTGGAGGTGAACGGAATTTCGAGGTTGTTCCAAAACAAATTGGGACGGAGAGCCTATCCTGGTACACTCGCAAGAGTCTCGTGGGTTACAATTTATATGATGTCAAGAATCCTCCCTTGCGTCCCTTCGACAACACTGCATTCCCTCTTGCCTCTTCATCCGAGGCAGTGGAAAAGTTGTACAAGAAGATCTTCATGGTTCCAACATCAATGCCTGGTTTCACCGGGTTTGAAGATCCCAAGAATCCATGGACCTCGGATGTCGCAATATTGTCTCAGAACACCCAGAATAAAACCCAGGGATTGAGTTCCTTGCAGGTGGTCGGAAGTGGGTACATGCCCATTTTGAGCCCAGTGTTTAATACCTCAGATTTTGGGGTCTATTCTAATCAGGTGTCTTTTGATGTTTGGATTCCGGCCAATCAGCCAAATCCTTGGTGGATCGGTCAATCCCAGATGTTCGTGGACCTTCCTTCGGCCGGTATCAATAATCAGCCCTTGGGTGGAATTGAGTTGACCTCTCTGAACTTGGGTGCGTGGAATACCTTGACCTTCACCTTGCCAGAAGCTGTTGTGACTGCGCTTGCGGATGACAAGCCCAACATGCAGTTCACCATTGTGCTGAATGTGAATGCTACGGTTGAGCCGTTCCTTGTCGATAACTTCCGCTTCACGGGCAATGTGGTGTCCAGAACCGTCATGCATCAATCTGGAAGCAAAGGACTGAATGTAATTGTTCCGGATATCTTTAGCTTTGATGACGCAGAACGCTGGAATAGCACGCAAGTGCAACTTTCCAACAATACAGTCAACAAGGTTGAGGGGACTGCTTCGATGCTGGTGACGGGCAAGGCTGATTTCCGTTCCGTGTCTTTCAATACTTGGCAGTTGACCAACATCACCAACAAGTTGAATGTGGAAGTCTATGTTCCAAATCCCCAGCCCAACAAGTGGTGGCTTGGTGCGTTGCAGTTGTCTTTTGATTGCCCAGAGGCAGGTGTTTACAACCAGTATTTAGGACAGAAAGACTTGACTCATCTCTTCCGCAATGAGTTCAACTCGGTCGTATTCGACCTTTCCGCTGAAACTGTTGCTAGACTTAAGGCGAATGCGGGTGGATGCACCTTCCAGTATTCCTTGAACGTGAACAATGGCAGTGGCCAATGGTTCTTCGATAAAATGGGATTCATCAATGCCCCAGGCGTCGTGAAGGGTACTCCTGTGCCTCCAACTTCCGGTTCAACACCACCCACCAGCGGATTTACTTGCACAGGAGGTTGCTTAAGTGCGATTATTGCAAGCAACCCTTATCAGACATACACATTGGCCACAACAGGTGAAGCCTGGTATGTCCTAAACCAAGCTCCCAAAGGCTGGCAGGGCTCTGAAATGGCTGGTCGTACTGCCTCCGTCAATGGCGTCAGCGTGGTTTTGGGCGCAAATTCGCTTCCTGCTGCTGTGAATGGCAAGTGGTACTTCAAGTTCTCTGCTGGTCAGCATTCCTGGGCGAGCTGGAGCTGGTGGCCATAATCATTTCGTAAAAAGATTCACAAGCCGATCTCCCAAAAGAGGGTCGGCTTTTTTTCGTCTGGAAATAGCTCAAGGTTTGAGGGAGGCGCCTCATCTTTTAATTTTTTGCAGTATTGATGAATTGTTTGCGAGCACAGGGTCGATGTGGTTCCTGTCGATTGTGGTGTTGACAAATCCTGGCAGGCTGAAAAGGATACCATGCGAATTCTCGTCGCAAAAGAATCTGAGGAAACGGAGTGAAAGTGCCCATTGCACATTTCGGGTCCGTTTTTGGGTTAGTTCCTAATCTGGATAAATTGACTTCACAAGGTTTCCCGCTTTAGTTTTCCCCCTGCTTGCCGATAACCATAGAGAAGCGGGTTCGGCCCGCCCGGGGTTTCCAGGGATGGAAGTGACTTCAGGGAAGAAGACCCTACCCCAGCCAAGAATCAGTGCTGAGCACCCCGCCACCTGCCATTCATTACCATTTTTTACCACAACCCTTCGGGCCCAGCCTGTCCGGTCGGGCCCTGTCTCCGGTAAACAAAAAAAAGGATCCCATCTTTCGATGAGATCCTTTAAGAATACCTCCAACGGGTTTTGAACCCGTGTTGCGGGAATGAAAATCCCGAGTCCTAGGCCACTAGACGATAGAGGCAAACTGCTGCTTTGAAGAAGAAACCCTTTCGGGGAACGACTCAAAAGAAGCGTTGCAAAAAATAGGATATAATGGGAAACTGTAAAGGGTAGTCTGAAATTCTCTTTTGGTTTTTTCGTTGGAGTTGAATGAAGGCACACAAGGAATTCTTGCGGGGGTGGGTTCGGGCGGGTGTAGGAAACATCGTCGCGAGCACTACCGATGTCGTGGTAAATGCCGCGAATTCCATGCTTTTGGGCGGATCCGGGGTTGATGGGGCCATTCATCAGGGGGGTGGTCCAGAGATCCTTCAAGAGTGCAAAATGCTCCGGGAACGGCGTTTCCCCGAGGGACTGCCAGCCGGAGAGGCTGTGGCTACTTCAGCGGGCAAGCTTCCCGCAAAATGGGTAATTCATACGGTCGGACCCGTTTTTGGCCAGTGGAACGGGCGGGATGCCGAAATTTTGCGATCCTGCTACTGGAACAGCCTCGTGCTCGCCCGGGAGCTGGGTGCCACTTCGGTGAGCTTTCCGTCCATTTCTACTGGTGTCTACGGCTATCCCAAGGATTTGGCGGCCCAGGTGGTCTCAGAAACCCTCACCGCAATTCAAGGCTCCATCCCTGGCATCAAACAGGTCAACCTAGTATTCTTCAACGAAGACGACCTTCTGGTATTCCTGGACAACGAGACTTTTCCGAACTGAGGGCAAGTGTAAAGTGGAAAATAAATAGCAGGGGCCTTGATTGCTTGGTTAGTGGAGAGTTGTGGGTGGTACTTCCTTGTTGCAAAGAAATGTTGAAACTTTCCACTTTCCACTAACCACACAACCCCGCACCCCGGGCTGTTTACTCTCAACTGATTTCCCTAACGCGTTCCCTTTTTCGTTGCCAGCCATTCGTCAAAGGTGATGCTACGGTCGATGTAGCCACCGGGCTTCAGTTCCAGGATGCGGTTGGTCACCGATTGGGCGAATTCATGGTCCTGGGTCGAGAAGATGATGGGTCCGGGGAAGGTTTCCAGAGCCTTCTGCAAGGCAGTGATGGACTCCAGATCCAAATGGGAAGTGGGCTCATCGAGCATCAGGCAGTTGGAATTGGTCAACATCATGCGGGAGAGCATGCAGCGAACTTTTTCGCCTCCCGAGAGCACGCGGGAATTTTTGAGGGCTTCTTCACCGCTGAACAGCATGCGTCCTAAAAAACCGCGGATAAAGGATTCTTCCTTTTCGACGCTGTATTGGCGTAGCCAATCCACCAGGTTGTAATCGGTGTCGAAGTATTTGTCGTTGGCCTTGGGGAAGTAACTGAATTGGATGGTGCCACCCCATTTCACCGTGCCGGCCACAGGGAGGATTTCGCCTGCGAGAGTCTGAAAGAACTGGGTTTTAAGGGTGTCGAATTCGCCTACCAGGGCAAGCTTGTCGCCCACACCCAGTGTCATGCTCAGGTTCTTGACGGAGCCGGCATCGCCTGCGTCAATGGTGACCTTGTCGAGCTCTAAAATCACCTTTCCGGGCTCGCGGTCCATTTTGAAATTCACCCAGGGGAATTTTCGGCTGGAAGAGGGCATTTCTTCCAGAGTCATTTTGTCCAAAAGCTTGCGACGGCTGGTCGCTTGCTTGGCCTTGGATGCATTGGAAGAGAAGCGGGTGATGAATGTTTTCAGGTCATTCATCTTGTCTTCGGTGCGACGGTTCTGGTCCTTGCGCTGCTGGGCCGAGAGCTGACTCGCCTGGTACCAGAAGTCATAATTGCCCGTGTAAATAGAAATTTTTGCGTAGTCAATGTCGCAGGTGTGCGTACAAACTTGGTTTAAAAAATGTCGGTCATGGGAGACTACGATCACGGTGTTTTCCGAGCGGGAAAGATAGTCTTCAAGCCAATCCACCGATTCAATATCCAGATGGTTGGTGGGTTCGTCCAAAAGCAGGATGGCCGGATTTCCAAACAGGGCCTGGCAGAGGAGGACGCGCACTTTTTGGCCACCCTCAAGCTCGGACATTAAACGGAGGTGCAGGTCTTCGGCTATTCCCAATCCTTTGAGCAATACCGCAGCATTCGACTCGGCTTCATACCCATCGAGTTCTCCAAAACGTGATTCCAGGTCGGCAGCCCGCTCGCCTTCTTTCTCGGTCATTTCCGTCTTGGCATAGAGTGCGTCGCGCTCTTTGAGAATTGCATAGAGTTCGGAATGCCCCATCAGCACGGTGTCCAGAACGGTGGAATCCTCAAATTCGAAGTGGTTCTGCTTCAGAACCGCAATGCGCTCCCCCGGATCCTTGGTGACTTCTCCGGAATTGGGCTCAAGTTCTCCGGACAGAATTTTAAGGAAGGTGGACTTGCCTGCACCGTTGGCGCCAATCACGCCATAGCAATTGCCCTTCTGAAAGGCGAGGTTTACATCTTTAAAAAGCGTTCTTTTGCCAAAAGAAAGAGAGACTTCGTTGACCTTGAGCATGGATTCTCGTGGGTTAAATGGGCAATGGAGAATCGCAAATGTAGATTTTGGTCATGAAACTTGAAACGATGATCAGGCGTTTCCGTGTCCAGGCGGTTATCGTCCTACTCCCAGTGGTTGCACTAGTCTCCCTTTCGGATGCCGCCGTGCTGGGTGGCTTGCGGATATTCCTTGCGATTTTTGATGAAGGAGGTCGCAGGCTGTTGCCCGTTTGGCTCCTGGAAGGGTGGAGCATGCCCGAATCCCACGCCCTGGGGTTGTGGTGTCTGCTGATGCTGGCTTTGGTGGGGTTCCGTCTGGTGGCCCTGCTCCTCAAGCATTTTCGAGTGGAGCGGTTTACCCGTTGGCTTGAGGTGTTTTTGCGGGTGCGACACCGCAAACTGGTCAAGCGCTTGCCTGCGGATTTTCATCACAGCCCCGAATCTGCCGAAAAACTCCAAGTTTCCCAAGAATCCGGACGGGTCATGGTTCTCGCCGCTGAGGCTTCCGCCCAGGCCATGCAGGCCATACTCCAGCTGGCCGTATTTTTGCCCCTGCTGTTTTGGATCAGCTGGGAATTGACCTTAGCCATGCTTTTGGGAATGCTTCCCCTGATGGTATGGATCCAGAGAACCCTCCGTCATTTGGCGGGGCGCATGAAGGCTCGCGTGGAGGCGCTGGGTCATTATGAGGTGTCCCTAAGCATTTGGGCGGGGCTTGTGCGACAATGGACTTTGTCCCGGGATCTGAAGCAGGTAGAAGGAGGGCTGATCGCCGAAACCCGGAATCTTTGGAGCGAAAGTTACCGTTTGGGGGTTCGCAAGGGAATTCTGGTGCAGGTTGGTGATTCCGTGGCTGCGCTGGCCGTCATTGGTGTGCTTGCGGTCTGCGGGAATTGGCTGATTGCCGGGAGCATGAGGGCCAGTGATCTGGTTTTATTTTCGGCCGCGCTTCTGCTGGCATACAAGCCGGTCAAGGATTGCCTGCGGGTTGTCCCTCTGTTAAGGGAAGGCGTCTCGGCCTACCACCAGTTAAACTCCATGGAAAAATTACCCCGGATAACCAAGTCCTCGCGGGCAATTCTTCGCAATGCGGATGCGGAATGTGTGGTTATTCGGGACCTGAGTTTCGCCTACCAATCCGAGCCGGTACAGCCCGTATTCAAAGGGTTTTCGGGCATATTTCCCATGTATAAGCCAGTCTGGCTACGGGGTCCCAATGGCTGTGGAAAAACCACCTTGTTGCGCATCCTTGCAGGCCTCGAGCAGGTAACGGACGGAACCATTCACTGGCATCCTTCCGTTTCCGGGGATCATGCCTTTTTGTCCCATCGTGGGGAGACGCCTCCGGTGTGGGTTTTCGGGGACGAATGGAAGGAAATCATGAAGGGAAATGGGGCGCGGCAATTGTTGCTGGAGACCTTGGGCGTGCCTGGGTTTATTGGCCGGGACGCTTTGTCGGCCGGTCAGCGGCAACGGCTGGGAATCGCATGGGTTTTTTGTTCCGGAGCCAAGGTCCTGTTGCTAGATGAGCCCTTTTCGTTTATTGCCCAAGCCGACCGGGAACCCATTCTCCAGGCCATGCTCGCCTGCGCTAAAGAGCAAAAACAATGGTTTGTGATGGCCAGCCATGATGGAATTTCTGCAGAGAGTGCCGAATATTTTCACTTTGTGGATGTAGCGGGTATTCCCATCCTTAAGTAATATGGATTTATTTTATCGATTTCGTGGTTGGTGGGTTAGCGCACTTTTTGTTTTAGCGCTTTGGGTGGGTCTTGGTTGTATTCCTTTCGCTTGGTTCTGGCTTTTGGGGTTGGTACCCGCCATTGCTTTGCGGATTTGGGCGCGGAGCCACATCGGAACCCATACCCGGGGTGCGGTGCTTGCTGCGCCTGCCCTGGCTCGGAATGGGCCATACGCCCTGTTGCGACATCCCCTCTACTTGTCCAACATTTTGCTGTCCTGCGCCATTTTGGGTTTTTGGCTTGGAGGGGGACTTTGGTTACTGGCCTTTCTGGTTGGCCTCGGTGGTTTCTATTTCTATTTGGCGAAAAAGGAAGATGGATTCTTGCAAAAGAGTTTTGGGGATATCTGGAGTAAATATTGCAATGATGTGCCCGGGGGCTTGATTCCAAGGTCTTTGCATGTCAAATCCGCACCAGCAGAACGGACTATAGTTCAGGCCGTTTGGGGGGATTTGTGGACTTGGATTTGGCTTGCGTTGTCGATTGGCGTTTTGGTTGTTTTGCGAGGAATATCGTGTACAGGTTGATGCAAAATCTGCTTTTTTGGTGCGCCCGGTGTGTTGGGCTGTTTTATCCATTGGCACAAGCCTTTGGGGTTCGGGAACGTCTGTGGGGCCCCTGGAATCCGCAGGGGGTAGTTTGGATGCATGGTGCATCCCTGGGGGAATGTCGCCTACTCCTGGAAGTCATCCGGACTTTGGAGGTGCAACCCATTTTGCTGACCACCCAAAAGGTGGAGGTCAAAAAATTTTTGCAAAAATCACTTCCATCCCATGTCCAAATTTGCCTAGCTCCCGGGGATCATCCGCAAATCATGGAGCGCTTTTTTGCTTCGGGCACCCCCCGTTGCCTAGTGCTATGTGAAAATGAACTGTGGCCTAGCTGGATTGACGCTTGCCAAAAAAGGCAGGTTCCCGTGGTCCTGATTTCGGGCCGCATGACCCAAAAGGCATTTGACCGTTGGCGCCGTTGGGGGGCGACGGAACTTTCTCTGGCCTTGCACACGCTGGACGCCATTTGGATCCAGGATGTGGAAAGCGCAAAGCGGTTCGCGTATTTTGCGCCCCGGCACATGCAAATTTCGGGAGATTGGAAATGGCTAGGAGTCGAGCCCTCCGAGGGTAAGGATTGGGGGGCCCGTAGCATAGATCTGGCCTTGATTTCGGTACACCAGGAGGAATGGAAATTTCTGGAAGAGGGGATTCTCAAGCACATTGAATTTGGCGGGGATTGTGTCCTGGTTCCAAGAATCCCTGCGCATGCGCAATGGTTTCGCCGGAAACTGAAAAAGCAAGGATGTCCTGTTGTCGATTGGCCCGATCATTGTCGCGGGGCCGTTTCTCTGGTGTCGCAGTTCGGAATGGTGCAGCAGGTTCTGGGGGATTCCCGCTTGGCTTTGGTGGGCGGGAGTTTCTGTGCATTGGGGGTGCATAACTTCCGGGAACCGCTTCTGCAGGGCGTCCCCGTGCTAGTCGGTCCTCAAAGTGGAACCCAGGAGGCCGAAATCACCCGCCTCGAAACCGAGGGCGTTCTTCGGCGAATCGAGGATCTTTCCCTAGTCTGCATTGGGCGCGAGGGGCGGGACCTTTGGGTGAGTGGCTGGTTCCCGTGGGAGGCCTGTTTGCACATCAAAAAGACCATAGAAATGTCCAGGCATAGTAGCCAGAGAGCGCTTTCGGAGTTGGTCAAGTTGTTGGCAAGGTGAATCGTGCAATGAGGGGCATGTGATCCGAAATATGAAGGCAGTCATTCTGTCGGATATGGAAGGAATCCACTTGCAACAAGGGACTATGAAAAATAAAATCGATGGTTTTATCGAGCCCCGTAGCCAATGGTCGATTGGGATAATGTGAACGGTTCAACAGAAAGTCCGAACCGGTTAGCCCACCCAAGGTCGGCAAGGTCGGGAACATATCATAGAGGGGACCAACGTCCACCTCAGGTTGATACCAAATTTGCTCATGTGCGGGGAGCTGGTCAAAGAAGCCTGGAGGGAGCATGTTCATGTCTGCGCCAAAAATCCAGGGTGTGGAATCCAGTCCCAGAAAGTGATTTTTCAAAAAATCAATTTCCTGCTTCTTTACGCTTCCATCCTGGATAAATGGTTCCAGATGGGAATTCATGACCACGAGATCCTGGGCATCCCGGACGGGAAAATGAACCTCCAGCATGGCCCTGCGGAATTGGAATATGCGGGTCCAGCCGGGAAGTGGTGCCTGGGGCAGGCTGAATCTTCGCGCGGAACGCATTTGGATGCGAGAAATGACGGAAAGCTTTGTGCCTACGCTACCACGGATTCGGGGGTGCGGTACATAGGCCATTTTCCAATAGAAAGCTTCGGCATGTTGTGTGTATTCCTGGGGAAGTAACTCAAGAATTCGTTTCAGTTGATCCTGTCCATAAGTGCGGGTCGCTCCGTCATCCACTTCTTGTAGCAGAATAACGTCAGGGTTTTCAGCGCGGAGAATGCGAACAACTTCTGGCAAGGTGCGCTCGATTTCATCGCGGGAGGGTCTTTCATCGGGTCCTTTGTTTCCCTGGACTTCCCAAAAAAATATTTTGCCTCTCCCCGCCAGAAATTGAATATTCCAAGAAAGGATCTTCAGCTTCTGCCCTTTTTCCAGCATGGGTGCTTCGCCCTTGGATACGACTTGAATGGGTTCGATATTTTGGGGTTCAAATGCCACCCATTTGGCCCAAACCACAAACCCCACTGCAGGAAGAACGATAATGAAAAGAATCCAGGTGATCATGCTTTTTCGGCTTTTGTTGCTGAATAATAATTTTTGCAAATATAGTGAAATCCGACATCATAAGGCGAGAGAACCGAGCAGGAACGGAGGTTCTTTCGGATTTGCTAACTTTGGAGCATGAATCAGCAACAATATGTCGACCAGCTTGCCTCAAACGTACAACGTGCAGCCCGCAGTCTGCGCTCATTGAATTCCGCAGTCCGCGATCAAGTGTTACGGCGAGTCGCAACCCTTCTTCGCGAAAAAACCCCAGAAATATTATCTGCCAATGTCTTGGATTTGCAACAGGCGGCGTCCTTGGGCCTTTCCAAGGCCATGGTGGACCGGCTTACCTTGAACGAATCGCGCATTGCCGATATGGCCACGGGCGTCGAAGAAATCGCCTCCTTTCCAGACCCTCTGCAGCATGTCCTGGAATCCCGCACCATGTCCAACGGGGCCCAGTTGGAACGCATTTCTACGCCCATTGGAACGGTTCTTTTCATCTACGAATCCAGGCCCAATGTGACCATTGATGGGGGCGCGCTTTGTTTCAAATCCGGCAACGCGGTAATTCTGCGCGGTGGCAAGGAATCCTTGGCATCCAGCGCCATCCTTGCTCAAATTTTTCAGAGTGCTTTGGTAGAGGCGGGCATCGACCCTGCCGCCGTGCAGTTGGTGGACACCCCTGACCGCGAAGTGGTCCGGCTACTGTTGCAGCGTAATGATGCTCTGGACCTGGTGATTCCCCGTGGTGGTGAAAGCCTGATCCGTGCGGTGGTGGAACAGTCCAAAGTGCCTGTGATCAAGCACTACAAAGGCGTGTGCCATATTTTTGTCGATAAAACGGCGGATCTTCAGAAGGCCGGCCCTTTGCTCATCAATGCCAAGGTGCAACGCCCAAGCGCGTGCAACGCCATGGAGACCTTGCTTCTGCACCGGGAACTCGGTTCTGAAAGTATCCAAAACATCCTTCGCCTTCTGGTCCAGAATGGCGTGGAACTCCATGGTTGTGAAGAATCCTGTCGCCTAGAGCCTTCTGTAAGGCCCATTGAAAATACTGACGAATATCACACAGAATATCTGGATTTGCGCTTGTCGGTGAAGATCCTGTCCGGCGTTCAAGAAGCGGTGGATCATATCGAAAAATACAGTTCCAAGCATACCGAATCCATTTTGGCAGAAGCCAAAGAGGTGCAGGAATATTTTCTTGCCAATGTGGATTCTTCTTCGGTGATGGTGAACGCCAGTACCCGTCTTGCCGATGGGGGTGTCTATGGTCTGGGTGCTGAGGTGGGGATTTCCACCGACAAGCTCCATGCGCGTGGGCCCATGGGAGTCGAGAGTCTGACCACGTACAAGTGGATTTTGCGGGGCAACGGACAGGTACGCAAATGAGTATGGGCGTTGTTTCCGATCCCCGATTTCCGGAGCTTGGGCAAGTTCAGAATTCCCCCGACCCAGCTTGGCTTGCGGTCATCAAATTTGATGACCAGGGCTTGGTGCAAGCCATTTGCCAGGATCAGAAGTCCGGAGAAATCCTGATGGTGGCGTGGATGGACAAGGTTTCGCTCAAGCTCACGTTGAGCCGTGGCCAGGCCGTGTTCTGGTCCCGCTCCCGCAAGGAATATTGGCACAAGGGTGCCACCTCGGGCAATGTGCTTTTGGTGCATGAATTTCGCGTGGACTGCGATGGCGATGCCTTGCTGTTTCAAGTGACCGCACTGGGCGATGGGGCTGCCTGCCACACCGGGCGCCGCTCCTGCTTCTTTCGCAAACTCGATACAAAAACTCAAGAATGGGTGATTTGAAGCTTCCGCCTCAAAATTCCTTTCTACTTGCCGTTTCCGGTGGTCGTGACAGCATGGTGATGCTGGATTTGTGCGCTCGGCGTTTTTTCAACGGAAATCCCGACCAAATCACGCGCTTGGAAGTAGCCTCGGTGAACCATGGGGTCCGCGGGAAAGAATCTGCTGCGGATTTGGATCTGGTAGAGGCGGTTTGCCAAAAATGGGGAATTCCCTTCCATGCGATTTGTCTCCAAGCCCATGACTTGCAAGGATCTGGTGGCTTTGAATCCCTGGCGCGCAATGCCCGGTATGCAGCCATGCTCGCACTAAAACAATCCTTAGGGATCGAATTCCTATGCACCGCGCATCATCGTCGTGACCAAGCCGAAACGGTTTTGCTCCGGATGCGCCGCAGTACGGGGATTCCTGGTCTGCGCGGAATTTTGCCCCAAAGGCTTGACGGGGTGCTACGGCCTTTGCTCCATTTTTCGTCCACGGATCTGATTCAATATGCCCGTCAGCACCAGGTCCAGTGGCGCGAGGACACTAGCAACCAGGATATGCGCCACGCCCGCAACCGGGTTCGCCAGCTGGAGCTGCCCGCCCTCGAAAGGTTATTCCCTGGGGCCGAAGTTCAATTGGCGGAGCTGGCGGAGTTGGCCTATCGGGTGTATCCCAAAATCCAGCAGGCCGGGGAATTCATTTTTGGATCCTTGGTGATTCATGCGGTCCAAGCCCCTTTCATTGAGGTTCGCATGAACCGCATGGCCTTGTCCCAATCGCTTGCGGGCCGGACTGAGCTTTTTAGAATCTGGCTTTTGGGGCGAGGCATATCCTTGGATGGACAGGGCCTGCAGGCCCTTGTGGAACAGCTGAAGCATACCCATGGTGGAATGGATCTCAAGGGCGGTATCCGCCTCGATTGCTCCGGGAATGTCGTAAGGATCGGGAATCTTCGATCAAATGCCGTAGTTGCACGACTGGAACGGGCCGTGGAATTGGGTGCTAATTTGTATCTTTTAGGTTGGCAGTTTCGAGATCGGACGGAATTATGCGGAGAATTGGCGTGTACCTCAGAGGTGGCGTGGCTCGATGCAGAAAGTCTTCAGGGCGAACCCGTGCTCCGCACGCGTCAGGATGGCGATCGATTTTCTCCTCCCGGTCTTCGAAGTAAGCACCGAAAACTGAAAAAGTTTTTCCATGAATCAGGGATTGTTCGCGCCGATCGCGACAGCCTGCCCGTGGTGGCTTTTGCAGATGAGGTGCTCTGGGTCCCCGGCCATGCAGTCTCCGGGAACTACCAGGTGCATTCGCAAACCAAGACCGTTATTGAATTGAGGCTAGAATGTCGCAGGACAACCCACTAAAGGACTCCCTTCCCAAAGTAAAGGCTTCCGGCTGGCGGAACAAGAATTTCTTCTTGATTCTGTTTTTGATTTTAATTGGCCTTCTGATGTTGAAGCTTTGGAACGAAGGTCAGGTCAAGCCCGTGAACCGCACCCAGTTCCTAGCTTGGATCAATGACTCCACCACAGTCATCACCAAATTGAAATTACAAAAGGCCACCGATGGAATCATGATTATCGGTGAGCGGAAAATGTCCAGCAAGGAGATGGCGGAAGTCCCCAATAATAGCTTCCTAGCCGGCACCAAGCGTGGTGGTGAGGTTACCACCGTTCCATTCCGCAGTCACATGCTGGAAATTACCAACGAGATGATCGACTCCTGGGAAAAGAAAAAGAATTTCCAGGTCGAAGTGGTTCACGAAGATGTGGGTTGGCTCGAACATATTTTTGCCTTTTTGCCTCTGGTCCTGGTGCTAGTCCTCTTTTGGATGATGATGGCCCGCCAAGGCGGTGGAGCCGGTGGCCGTGGCCTGTTCAGCTTTGGCAAGAGCAAGGCCCGCTTGCTGGATTCCGGTCGGCAGCGTACAACCTTCGCTGATGTCGCGGGTTGTGATGAAGCCAAACAGGATCTCGAAGAAATTGTGAACTTCCTGAAGAATCCTAAAAAGTACGATCAGCTGGGTGGACGCATTCCCAAGGGTGCCTTGCTCGTGGGCCCTCCAGGTACTGGCAAAACCTTGCTGGGACGCGCCGTCGCTGGCGAAGCGGGCGTTCCCTTCTTCAGCATGTCCGGATCCGACTTCGTGGAAATGTTCGTGGGCGTGGGTGCGAGTCGTGTGCGCGATCTTTTCGAAACCGGAAAAAAGCACGCTCCCTGCATTCTCTTCATTGATGAAATTGATGCTGTGGGCCGTCAGCGTGGTGCAGGTCTCGGTGGCGGTCACGATGAACGCGAACAGACTTTGAACCAGCTGCTGGTTGAGATGGACGGTTTTGCGCCCAACGAAGGCGTGATCTTGATTGCCGCCACCAACCGTCCCGATGTGCTCGACAAAGCCCTTCTGCGCCCCGGTCGTTTTGATCGCCAAGTCGTGGTCAACCTGCCCGATCTCAAGGGTCGTGAAGAAATCCTCTGGGTCCATATTAAAAAGCGTAAAGTGCCCATGGCCTCCGATGTGGATGTCGCAAGCCTTGCCCGTGGCACCTCTGGTCTTTCGGGAGCAGACCTTGAAAATCTGGTGAATGAATCCGCATTGCTTGCTGCGCGGTATGGCCAGAATACTGTTTCGCACTTGGACTTTGAAGAAGCCCGCGAAAAACTTTGGATGGGTGCTGAGCGCCGCAGCCTGATCATGACAGAAGAAGAAAAGCGTCACACCGCTTATCACGAAGCGGGCCACGCCCTCCTGACCCTTTTGTGTCCAAGCGCCGATCCTCTGCACAAGGTCACCATCATTCCACGTGGCCGTGCCCTGGGGCTCACCTGGTCCCAACCTGAGCGCGACAAGGTTTCCTTCTCGCTGGAGAATGCCCACGACATGATTGCCATTCTGATGGCTGGCCGTTTGGCGGAATTGATGATGTTCAATCACCAGAGCACTGGTGCTTCGAATGACATTGAACGGGCCACCGGCCTTGCCCGCAAAATGGTTTCCGAATGGGGATTTACGGAGGACATTGGTCCAGTTTCCTATTCCCGTGGTGGTGACGAAGTCTTTTTGGGGCGCGAAATCAGCCGGCCCAAGGAAATGTCCGAAGCCATCGCACTTAAAATCGATGTCAACATCCGTCGCATAATCGATGAGCAGGTGGAGCGGGTCCGTCAGCTCTTGACCGAACATAAGGACAAACTGATCGCGATCGGTGAGGCGCTCTACGAGCACGAAAACCTTGACCGCGAAGAGATCGACCGCGTCATGAAGGGCGAGACTCTGCAGAGTACCAAGAAGAGCCGCCAGTACATCTCCCGGCGTCAGCGTGATCTCGCCGAAGCGGGCAAGGCTGTGGAACCTCCACCCGTGCCTCCCTCCGTTCCGCCCGAAGTTCCGCCCGAAGTTCCGCCGGTGATCACCCCCGAAGGTGATTCCGCAAAATAGCGAATATTGCTTGTGATGATTCGGTCGTGGTAACCCCGCGGCCGATTTTTTTCCTTAAAGAACCGTTCCGGCCTTCTTCAGAATTTTTGGAGGAATGGTGATCCCGAGTTTCTTTGCTGCCGTGTTGTTCAGAGTCGGGGAAGGGTCTTTAATGAATTGCACTGGGAGAGTGCCTGGATTCACTTTGCCCTTTAGAACCTTCTTCATCATCGGAGGAAGAAGCTGGGTGTTCATCACGGTGTAGTCGCTCGCCAAAGAAGCAACCGCTCCTAGTGCAACAGACTTTTTATTGTACGAATAGACCGGAATGTTTTTGGCGTTTGCCTCCGCGACGATGTCGGCCGTATTGTCATAAACCGTTCCACTGGATGTAAGGATGATGGCATCAACTCCTTCCGCCAGAAGCTTCTTGGCGGCCTCCACGGTTTCTTCCGGGGACTTGATGAGCTGAACGGAAAATCCGAATTCATTTTTGTCGCAATATTCCCGGGATTGTTTGAATTCCTGCTGGCGCGACAGGGCATTATCATCAAAAATGAAACCGAAGCGCTTTGCCTTGGGAGAGATGGTGCGGAAGAAGTCCAGCTGCTTGTCAATGGCAACATAATAAGTCACCCCGGAAGAATTGAATCCTGGCTTTTCCATGGAGGAGTAGCCCAGAAAAAGGGGGTTATTCACATTGGTAAAAAGAAACAAGGTTTTGGCAAAGCGCAGGCGCGCAACGCGCAGTGCATCGGAGGTGATGACTACAGCCAAGTCAAAATTGCCCGCTTCAATTTGATCCGCCAGGGTAATGGCGAGGTTATTGTCGCCACCTGCATTGAAATGACTGATCAAAGCTTTTCGGTCAATTTTTAATAACTTCGCTTCGATAATTTTTGACTGTGGCTTTTTTTCCGAACTTCGGTCATCGAAATCCAGGATCGCGACTTTCGCCTGCGCAAAGCACAAAACCGGAGCAAGGACGAATAGGAAAGCAAAGATGAATCGGAACATGAAGGATTCCTTGGTGTTTCCAATAGGATTATCCTACTCAAATACCTGTGGTTTTGTCAAGCAAATGTTGTACAATAACACAAAGGATGCTTAAACGATGATCGTCCGCCATTCGCTGTTATTACCCTTAGTGGCCACATTTGCTGTCTGCGTATTTTTGGTGACGACCATCTCCGGGTGGAACGAACTTCGCAACGAGCAGGCTGAGTTGACTCGCGCCGTTGAGGATGTCTGCAACTTTTCCGCTGAACGACTGGGTATCGAGCTGGTCGATCCTTACTGGAATATGGATCAACAACAAATTGATACCCTGGTCTCTGTGGAGCTAAAAAATCCAAATTTGACAGGGGTGCTGATCCTGAATGAACAAGGAAAGCCAGTCCGGTTCTTTCAGAGGAGCGCAAATGGTGTGCATCGGGCGACCTCCGATACTCTGGGCATGGGGAAGGTAAGCCAAAATGCCCTGCTTCATTCCGAGCAGTCCTTGCAATTGAAGGGGGAAGAAATCGGACGGGTGGTTGTATTCGCGGGAGTCGAGATTCTCCGGCCTAAATTGGCCCTGGAATGGCGCAAATTCTTGCTGAACACCGGAGCCATTTTCCTCGCCTCATTAATCGGATTTTTGGTGTTTTTGCGTTTAGTCCGACGAGATCGGATCCATGACTGGAAAAAAACAACTTTGAATGCCTTGAACGCACTCGTGCGTGGAGAGCAAAGCCCCGAAACGATTGCAAACAAAGTCATGTCGTTCCTTCCCGAAGTATTCAAAGTGGGGTCAGGTGCTTTGTATTTGAATCGGGAACGTCAAGGAGAATTATACCCCGTAGCCACTTACGCCTGTTCGTTAGGCGATTTAAATGGATTCAAACAGGGGGAGGGGTTACTTGGTCAGGCGGTAAAATCCAAGGTTCCGGTTTATCTGGAATCCATTCCCGCAGAATTCCGTTTCATTCGCTCCGCACTTGGCTCGGCTCGGCCCAGTTTTCTGATTGTCGTGCCACTGGTGCACCATTCAACGGTGCTTGGTGCGTTGGAGCTTGCCTGTTTTAGGAAAATGGGAGAGGAGGAGCTTGATCTTCTCTCCAGTGTGAGCGAAGTGGTGGCCGTCACTTTTGGCGTGGCCAATTCCCGTAGGCAAATTGATGAATTGTTGGAAACCTCTCAAGCTCAAACCGAAGAGCTGACCGCCCAACAGCAAGAGCTGGTTTACGCAAATGCAGAACTTGAAGAGCGAACCAGTCTGCTCAGCCAACAGCGCGAAGAGATCGAGCAAGTGAGTCGGTACAAATCAGAATTTCTCGCCAACATGTCCCACGAGCTTCGTACTCCTCTCAATAGCATGCTGATTCTTTCCGAGATTTTGCAAAAAAATAGAGAAGGAACCCTTACTCCCAAACAGGTTGAATACGCCACCACGATAAATGGAGCGGGAAAAGATTTGTTATTTTTGATTAATGACGTCCTTGATCTATCAAAGGTTGAGGCAGGGAAAGTAAAAGTTTCTCTGGAACGCTGTCGATTGAGTAGCGTGATTGTCAATTTGGAGAAGCTATTTCAGCCCATCGCCGAACGCAATAACAATCGCTTTCGAACCTTCTTGGATCCCGCCCTTCAAGATTTCGAATATTTGGATGAAAAACTCCTACTGCAGATTCTAAAAAATCTCCTGGCCAACGCCTTCAAATTCACCAAAAATGGAACTGTAGATCTATCGGTGTCCGTATCGAAGGGGACGGTGGACCAGCTGGAATTTTCGGTTCAGGATTCAGGAATTGGTATCCCGGAAGGGAAGCAGACCATGATTTTTGAAGCCTTCGAACAGGCCGATGGAACAACCAGCCGCAAATACGGTGGAACAGGTTTGGGGCTTTCGATCTCGTTAAAACTTGCCCGACAAATGGGTGGAGATATTTTCTTGTCCAGCAAGCCAGGGGCTGGTGCCAAGTTTACTCTCGTCCTACCTCGGAAAATGGAAACATCCCGTACGGTTGTTCCCATGAATCAAAATTTGAATCAGGTCATCATTCCTTTGCTGCGTGGGAAAACGATTCTCGTGGTGGATGACGACATGCGAAATGTGTTTGCGGTGGCCAGCGTGCTATCGGGTTATGGCATGAATGTGATTGAATCGGCAAATGGGCGCGAGGCCTTGCAACGCCTGGATTCCACTCCCGGGATTGATCTGGTCCTTATGGAGGTGCTATTGCCCGAAATCGATGGATATTCCGCGATGAGATCGATCCGCAACCAACCCCGCTTTCAGGAGATTCCTCTAATCGCCATGGCCACCAAAGCCCACCCCGAATCCAAAGAACTTTGTATGCAAGCCGGTGCCAATGAATTTTTGGCCAAGCCCCTGGATTTCTCCAAGCTAATTGCCATTCTTCAAGTATGGATCAAACCATGATTTCGGAATCCCGCCTTCCTGTTCCCGTGCTCGCAGTGGATGATCGGCCAGAAAACTTACTTGCCTTGGAAGGCATTCTCCAAGGTGCCGAAATTGATCTTACCTGTGTGGGCTCCGGTCAGGAAGCCTTGCGGCTGGCATTCCGGAAGCCTTTCGCATTAATTCTTTTAGATGTGCAGATGCCGGGTATGGATGGTTTTGAGGTAGCGGAATATCTGCGGACCAATCCTCTCACCAGTCAGATCCCCATCATTTTTGTCACCGCCGGATTAGGTGAAGAGATTTCCCGTTTCAAGGGTTATGAGGCCGGTGCGGTGGACTATATCCTTAAACCCATCATCTCCTGGATGCTGCTCAGCAAGGTTCGCGTGTTCTGTGATCTTTACCGGCAACGACTGGATATCGAATCCCAGCGTGACCGGTTAGCCCAGGAAGTGGTTCAAAAGACGGCGGAATTGGTTCAGGCCCAGAAAATGGAAATCCTTGGACGGCTTGCCAGTGGTGTGGCCCACGACTTCAACAATCAGCTCAATGCCATTCTGGGCTTTGCCCAGTTAGGCCAAATGGAGCCCGGAATTTCTAGCGAAGTACGGGAGTATTTTTCGGAAATTGCTTCCGTGGCTTTGCGTTCTGCGGACTTAACCCGGCAATTGCTGACCTTCAGTCGTCGGCAAATCACCCAAATGAGGCCTGCCAGTCTCAGCGCAACCATTAAGCCTTTAGAAAAAATGCTGCGGCGACTCATTGGAGATCAAATTTCTCTTGAATACAAATTTGATCTTCAGGCGGATCACATTCTTTTGGATCGTCCCATGATCGAGCAAGTTGTAATGAACTTGGTGGTGAATGCCCGTGACGCCATGGTGGGGGATGGTTTCATCCGTTTGGAGACCAGTCCTGCCAAATTGGATTCGGAGTACTGCAAAAAGCATTCAAACGTTTCGCCTGGCGATTATGTAAAACTTGAGGTGACTGATACTGGATCTGGAATGTCACCAGGGGTTTTGGCCCGGATCTTTGAACCGTTTTTTACCACCAAGGAATTGGGGAAGGGAACAGGTCTTGGACTGGCCATGGTCTATGGTGCGGTCCAAAAACACCATGCCAACATTGAGGCTCTGTCCGTGGTAGGAAAGGGATCCTCATTTATTATCTATTTCCCGCGAATTCCGGAATCCTTCGTCATGCCAGAAGAAAAGGTTGAGGTAGATGAAAATTCGGCGGGCTGGGAAACCATTCTCCTCGTTGAAGATAATCCCGTGGTGAATCGGATTGAAAAAGCCTTGTTGGAAAAGCTTGGCTATAATGTATTGAGTTGCTTTTCACCTGAGGATGCCTTGGATAAAGCAAAAAGCTACCCCAAACCCATTCATCTGGTCATGACCGACTTTATGATGCCGGGCATGAATGGGATGGAGCTTGTCGCCCAAATCCGTAAGTTCTCTCCGAAGATGAAAGTCCTGTGCGCGTCTGGATGTGCAGTGGAATCCATAGATTGGCTTGACGAGAAAGATATTGTCTTTCTGGGCAAGCCTTTTTCCCTGAAGCAACTGGCCACTGCATTGCGTTCACTTCTTTCGTAGTGGGCCATGGGTGTTCTTGTTCGCTATATTTGACTCATGAACCACAACAATATTCCCTGGCGCATTGCGAACTCCCTGCTTGGTCTGGGGTCTAGGCCAGAATTGATGGGCATTGTCAATTGCACTCCCGATAGTTTTTTTGATGGTGGCCGGCATAATTCCTGCGATGCCGCCTGGGAACACGCATTGCAGCTTTTAGAAGAGGGGGCCACGATTCTTGACATTGGGGGGGAATCCTCTCGGCCAGGCGCCGAAATGGTTTCGGTGGAAGAAGAAATCCAGCGGGTGTTGCCGGTGATCGAGCGTTTGGCCCAGTTGCAAAAAGAACGTCGCTTCTTCATTTCCATCGATACCGTAAAGGCTTCCGTTGCGAGCGCTGCTATTGCGGCGGGGGCGCAGATTGTGAACGATATTTCTATGACAAGACTTGATCCGGACATGGCCCAATTGATTGCCGCCACCGGGGTAAGCGTGGTTCTGAACCACATGCGAGGGGATCCTCGCTCCATGCAAGTTGCGCCCCACTTTGACGATGTGGTCGCCGAGGTCAAGGCCGAGCTTTTGCAAGCGGCCCATAGCCTGGAGGCTCTCGGAGTATCCTCCGCCAAAATATGCCTGGATCCAGGAATCGGTTTTGGCAAACGCTTCGAAGACAATTACGCCTTGATCGGCCGCGCCCGCGAATTTCACGACTTGGGTTATCCTCTATTGTTTGGCATGTCCCGAAAGTCCTACATTGGGCGAACCCCCGGTCTCGAACAAAGTGATCGCCTCATTCCCTCGGTAGTCTCGGCTGTGATGGTTGCCCAGCAGGGCGTCTGCGTTCTTCGTGTCCACGATGTGGCCGCCACCCGCGAAGCCATGGTCATGCTAGGAGCATTGGGGGGAAACAGGCAATAAAGTCTTAACGCGGAACCCGGAACTTGTCTTCCACTTCCCCCAGATTCCCGCCTCCCGTTGGTCGCGAGAATGACGCCGGCAACTCCCCCCGTCCCCTTCTCCTTTCAATTTGTAAATTCTCCCTATGTTTGATTCTTTTCTTCTTTTTGGGGTGATTCCCCTGCGGCTTGCGGATGTACTGGATGTGACGCTGGTGTCCATCTTTTTTTACTATGCCTTTTTGCTGTTCCGGGGCACCCGTGCTGTGCAAATGTTCTTTGGCTTTGTGCTTCTTCTCGTTGGCTGGTTTGTGGCGCATTGGTGGCAATTGCACGGGGTGGAATGGCTATTCTCCAATTTGGCCACGGTCGGACTGGTTGCGCTCGTGATTCTTTTTCAGCCCGAAATGCGGGGCGCCCTCACCCGAATTGGACAAGGGGTAACCAATCTGGATTTGCGTCGGGTTCTGTTCCACTCATCAAGCACAGCCGGAAACATCAAAGAAATTGTCGAAGCGGTACAAGACCTGGCTAAAAATAATTATGGAGCTTTGATCGCCATTGAAGGGCGGGTGGGATTGCGGAATTTTGCCGACACCGGGGAACATATTGATTCCAAGGTGAGCGCCCGTTTGTTGCGGTCCCTGTTTTTCCCCAATTCGGCATTGCACGATGGGGCCGTGATCATTTCCGGGGACCGCATTCGCGCTGCGGGTTGCATTTTGCCCCTCCCGGCTTCCACCGACCAAGATCCTGGCTTTGGCATGCGCCACCGTGCCGCCAGGGCCCTAACGGCCGAAAGTGATGCGATTGTGGTGGTGGTCTCCGAAGAAACCGCAGCCATCTCCGTGGCCTACCGCAATACCTTCCGGCGCAAACTGAGCCTCAAGGAGCTCGAAGCCGAGCTCAAACGACATATTGATGAGGTGCCCAATGACTGAACCCAAAACCAGGAAACGAAGCAATACCTCGATTATTTTGGTGATCCTGGCTTTGCTTCTTTTGTTCCTGATTCAATGGAAACTCAAAACCATTTTGGAGTTGAATCCTTCAGAGACAGGTACGGCCGATTCCCTGCAGATTCAGGATTCCATTCGGCGAACTGGCGCTCTTTGGCGTGCCGATTCCCTCCGTCTGGTTGATTCCGTGCGAAGGGTGGATTCGGTTCGGGTGGCAGATTCCCTTGCCAGGTTGGAGATTATGCGTCGCCAGGCGGACTCCTTGGCCCTTTCGCGTGGGCGTAGCCGGGGTGAATTCGCCGCCATGTGGAAGGCCCGCGAAGACAGTTTACAAGCGGTCAAGGATAGTCTGGTCAAGGTGCAGGACTCCTTGGACTTTGCGGAAAATACTCGATTGGCAGAGCTTGCCAAACATTTGGAAGACTCGGTCCGCACAGTTGACTCTCTGCAGCGTGCCGATTCGATCGCTTTGGTCTTGCGTAATGCCGATAAAACGCCTCCACAGGGCGATATTCTCCTTCCTTCGGGTCGTTACTATGAGGATCAGGCTCTGCGGATTGCTTGCAAGGAGCCCAAGTGCCAGGTGTTTGTTTCCGTGGGCGATACTTCCAATCCACGCCAAATCAAGGATCCCTTACCCATCACCAAATCGGGCAAAGTTTGGTGGCGAGTCGTAGATTCCCTGGGCAATGCCGGGGCTTGGCAATTAGCAGAATACGACTTGGCCACGGACCAGCGCTGTGGAAAAAATGCCTACCCGGTTCCTCTGGGCAAGCGCACCGTTTGTATTGATGTCTTTGAGTATCCAAATCGGGCCGAGGAGCTCCCCAAGGATATGGTGACCCAAGAAGAAGCGAGTCGTCTTTGCGCTAAAGACGGCAAACGCCTGTGCACATTGGAAGAATGGCAATCCGGTTGCCACGGGAAGGACAAAAGCAAGTACCCTTATGGTGGCCGTTACGATCAGACCCGTTGCGCCACGGCTCAGGCCAAGGTTGAGCGTGTGGGACGCAAAGAGGGTTGCCGTTCTTGGTGGGGAATGTTCGATATGGCCGGGAACCTGTGGGAATGGACTTCCACTCCCAATGCCGTCCGCCCGGCATTCTTTGATGTGGCCGGGGGATCCTGGAACACCCAGGACGAAAGTGCCTGTACGTCGACCAAATTCAGTTTCTATCCTCAGAACCAATACCCGTTTGTTGGGTTCCGTTGTTGCGTGGATTCCAAATAAGCTTGCTAGGTCATTGCCCGCGCGATGGCAAAAATTCCTTGCACGACGCCTGCAGAATTGCGATAAAGAGTAGCATTGAAAGAAACCGGAACGCATGTTTTGGATGCCACCAGCAGGTTCATTTCATAATTCTTTACTGACCCCTCAGCGAAGGTTTTTTTGACTCCCTGGGTGGCTTTTTTGGGGTCGTCAAAAAAGCTCATAAAAGGGGCACCCACGATTTCTGCGTGAGGGCGTCCAGTAATCAGGGAGGCGGCATTGTTGGCGTCGGTAATGATTCCGTTTGGATCAATGGTCACCATAAGGTCAATGCTACATTCAATGAGACCCCGTGCATAGTTCTTCGCCTCTTCGAGCTCGTGTACCATGGCTAGTCTCTCGCGAATGTCGCGCGCCGCAGCAAAGATTCCTTGAACCACACCGTCAGAATTGCGATACACGGTGGCATTAAATGAAACCGGGACGGGGTTTCCTCCCAGGCAAGAAAAGGACAACTCAAAATTGCGCACCAGGCCGTTCGCAAAAGTGGTGTTTACGCCCTGCAAGGCTTTTTCCTTGTCCACAAAGAGGTCTTTAAAGGGCTGTCCCAGAAGCTTATTGCGTGCAAGGCCTGTAAGAGTGACGACCATCTCATTCACATCGGACAGAGTGCCGTCACGGTCAATCACCATGAGGGCGTCAAGGCTCGCTTCCAGTAGACCCCGGGCATAATCCTTGGCCTGACTGACTTCGCTGAACACAGAGGCTGAAACTGGGACAATGCACACAAGTGCTCCATGAACCAGGCCATCGATCTTATCCCGGTAAACCATGGCATTCAGAAGCACAGGCAAAGGGGAATTGCCGGGAAGCAACAAACGTTGGGCAGATGCCGTTTCTTTGCCGTGGGTAAAACAGGAAGACACACATGCCGAAACCCGCTCGGGATTGACGAATAAGGAGGTCAGAGGTTTGCCGATCAGAGACCGGGATTCCTGCTGGATCAGCAGGCAGGCGGAATCATTGATATCGGTTATCCAGCCGTTTTCGCCAATGGTCAGCAAAGGATCGTTAATATTGCCGAGCAAGCCCGACATATAATGATGGGCGTAGTTGATTTCGCCAGGACGCTCCAGGGGGCGTTGAGCTGGCTCTTCGGTCGATGTGCTGGTGATTTCTTCTTGGAGATGAACCATGAGCGCATCAATATTGGTTTTGGATGGGAAAACCCAGTCCTTTCGACCAGGGATCATGAGGACTTGATGGATCACAAATGCGCCGTCGCTGTCGATGGCTTCTTCGGAAGCCAGTGAAGCCATGCGCTTAAGGGTGGGTAGATATTCCACCAAGGGGCCTTTGCCATAGCCGGTACAGTAGGGCTTGATGGTCAGGAGAGGGCCGGCGACTGGAGAATTGTACATCCAAAATGGAAACCATTTACAAACCATGTAGCGTTTGTCGTGTTTTGAGCAAGTATTTTCAGGGGTCAAAAAGAGACAAGGCTCATAAGTAAGTGTGGCGACCTTTCGTGCATAACGGCAACATTCACCGCATTGCTGACATTCAAAGCGGGTTGTGCCCGGAATAACAAAATGACTTTTGGTGAGGATTCCTAAAATAGTTGGGTCCGTTTCGGTAATCCCGAGCCCCTTTAGTGCCTCGCCCCGTTTGGAGGCATCTAGATTGTTGTAGTCCGCGTAGGGTTTCCAAAATTTTGGATCCAGGGTGGAGAAGGCGGAAATCCCGGGTGTGGCTGGCTTCTGATTTTGTTTTTCGCTCATGATGGGGTCCCAAAAAATCCGATCTCAAGCCAAGGAAAATAGAAAATATTTTCACAACGTTATTTGAGAAAAGGACAGCCTCCAGGGCAAGCGCATAAAAACGCAAACAGGATGAATAAACGTGTCCGTTGTTTTTGTCATGGTGGTTGTTTTTGTTATGGTGGTTGTTTTTGTCATGGTGGTTGTTTTTGTCATGCCCGGCACGGGCATCACCGGTGCTGGTTGTAGTGTTTCTTCGGGCATGGTGCGGTGATGGCCGTTCCGGCCATGACAAGCCCAAAACAACCCCCGACCAGGTCA
>CAIRAY010000048.1 GCA_903876665.1 uncultured Fibrobacterota bacterium
CCCGGCCATCTTGTCATGCCCGTTGTTTTTGTCATGCCCGGCACGGGCATCACCGGTGCTGGTTGTAGTGTTTCTTCGGGCATGGTGCGGTGATGGCCGTTCCGGCCATGACAAGCCCAAAACAACCCCCGACCAGGTCAATTGCGCCTACAGACCAATAATACCAATGGCCAAACGAATGCCCGGCCATCTTGTCATGCCCGTTGTTTTTGTCATGCCCGGCACGAGCATCACCGTCACATGGGGAATGCATTTCTGTACATCTACCGGAGTTCTGCGATGGCCGTTCCGGCCATGACAGGTTCATGTCGCATAATTCACGACGATGTTTGTAATAACGCGTTTGCCTTGAAATAGCCTCGTTATCCTCGCACAAAAACTACGCGGGGTAGGCGGACGGCTTTCCAGGGCGAATCTTCCAAAAAGTCGGGCGAAAGCAAGGGGATCACCTCTACGTGTTCTTGCTCAAGGCGGTGGTTAAATCCGCTGGCAGCAATTCCCACATAGGCTAGCACCTCGCCCAGGCCGAACTCAGGCGGGTAGCGAACAAGGATTTCGGATAACAAAACCTCATGCCGGTCACCGAGGCATAAGTCGATACGGCGACGCAATAATTCGACATCGGCCTGGCGGGATTCCAAGAGCTTGTCCATGTTTTCTAAATCCATGGTTTCTTGCGCAAGGTCGAGTACGCCCGTGCCGGCATCTCCTTGGGTGGGCACCCAAACAGGGCGGTCCCAGGCAAGACCGTGCTCCACCTCACCTTCCAGCTCCAGGAATTCCTTGGAGAGTGGTGGCTTATCGAGGACTGCGATCGCCAATTGCCGAATTTGGCGCAATACCTCTTCGACGCGACGTCCTTCGCGCCATTCGTCATCGCTCAAGATGTGCCGAAGTTCTTGAAGCAGAAGCCGATTCGAGCCAATCACCTTTTCGCCTGCACCCAAAAGTTCACTCTTGAAGCGACGAAGCTTGGTGAGTCCTTCGGTGTCCTGCACGGCTCCCAAGGATTGGATTTTTTCGAGGAGTAGGTAGAACTCCTCCTGGCGCAAGGGCGAACTCAAAAATTCCCAGAAGGAATAAAAACTACGACCTTGGTCCGATTCTTTGAGGCCTGCTTCGGCGTCAAGCACATAGCCCACCACGGAACCCTTGGTGTGGCCAGCGGTAGCCGCTTGGCGCTTGAGCTGGGTGGCGGCGTCTTTGAAGTTTTGCTCAATTTGGCGAAAATCTCCGAGCAAGGTTCGTGCTGTGTCTTGCAAGTCAAACCAGCGTTCACGAATTTGTGTGTCATTCAGGCGGTCAACGCGTCCCGTATTGCGGATCTGCTGCATTTCTCGTTCGATTTCAGCTTTTTGGCGTTCCAATGTCCTCAATCGCTCGAGAGGGTCAGCGCTACTGAATTCGACCAGCTCGCGCAACATATCAAAAATCCTTTTAAAACGGGATTCCGCGCCCACGAACTCCTGCTTGGTCTGGGATTCAATCCAAGAAAGCACTCGCTCGGTATCGGGGGTGAGCTCCACAACCGGCTCGTCCTGCTTGGGTAAATAAAACTTACGCACAAAGCGGCAATCGCTTGAGCTCCAGCGCGTCAGAAGATCTGCGCCTCGGCCGGGTTCACAGTCATCGGGCACGTTTACTTCAAGCCAGGTCTGCAAAGCGTCTGTGAGTTCATCCAGGGGGATTTCAGTGCGGTGCCTGCGTTTGTAAGCATGGTGTGCAAAGGCAAGCAATAGAGGCGCGTGGGTTGAGCGCAATAAAGCCAAGGCTGCCGACGAGGCGAAAAATTCTCGCAGTAAACCTAGTTCCATGAGGTCTCCGGAATGGAGCACATGGGCAAAATACGTTCCTGTTCTAGGCGAATCCTTTTGTTGCGCAAGGCTTCAAAGACGGATTCCTCTTCAGGCGTCAAGTACCCCAAAACTTGGGCAGGGCAGTTGGGAGCCTCGCTCCAAAGGTCGCGGTGTCGTTCCAAGGTGGCAAAGTCCATTCCAAAGCTTTTGACCTGGGCAAGTCCGGAACGCAAGGAATTCAAGATTTGAAATCCCTGTGCATCCAGATCGCCCCAATACCAAATCTCGGCTTTTTGCATCCAAGGAATCAGCGCGAGCGCGCGTACTGCAAAGCCTTTGCCAAAAATGGCGATGGAATCAGGAATGCCTCCAAAGGCAAGGAAGGTCCACTCATTTTCAAGCACCACAATCTTGCGCGGGGTCAGTGGCAGATTTGCAAGCTCCCCGATCGAGGCCGAAAAATCCGTAAAGGGAATCCCGGCCCGGTTCATTCCTGGGTCCAAAAAGCGCATGCGCACAAAGTATGGTTTTTGTCGAGGAGAAAAAAAATCCGCTTGATCGGGAGCAAAGGCGCTCGCAATTTTTTCAATGATGCCACAATGCTCTTCATAAAACTTGCCATGGGGCTGTTCGATGATTTCGCGGGGGAACAAGCGTAAATGAGGGTTAGCGAGGCTCCAGCGCGCCAGGCGCAAAAGGTCCTTCCAATGCGGAGCTTGGGAAATCCAGGCGGAAGGATTTTCAAACAATAACTGGCTCTTCCGACTTTGCTGTGGGTGAATTGACCGATTATAACACCCAAAACCCCTTGCTACAGCTATAGCCAAGCCTGTTTGAAGTAATGCATATTTCGGTAATGGTCACAAAACAGGTTTCCGCACATGAAACGCGGTA
>CAIRAY010000049.1 GCA_903876665.1 uncultured Fibrobacterota bacterium
CAGTTCCATTGTTGCTGCTGTTTCCTCTTCCAGTAATGCGATTATTTATGGTGCGACCTTGATCGACATCCGTGATAATGCCTCTTACCCGACGGTGGTCATTGGTACCCAGACTTGGATGGCCAAAAACCTGAACTATAAACCCACTAGTGGAAATTCATGGTGCTATAACAATGATTCGATTTCTAACTGCGCAAACTATGGTCGATTGTACGACTGGAACGCAGCGATGACGGCCTGTCCCACCGGATGGCACCTCCCTTCCGATTCGGATTGGGTCACTTTGGAAGGCGTAGTGGGCGGAGTATCTGTCGCTGGTACGAAGCTCAAAGCCAACAATTCTCTTTGGACAACCAACACCGGGACAGATGT
Source organism: uncultured Fibrobacterota bacterium (assembly GCA_903876665.1). Lineage (GTDB taxonomy): Bacteria > Fibrobacterota > Fibrobacteria > Fibrobacterales > Fibrobacteraceae > CAIRAY01. The sequence goes on from CAIRAY010000049.1 coordinate 373, forward strand.
CTATGGTTTTTCGGCTCTCCCTGGTGGGGTCTTTGAGAAGGTGGTCAATAACTTTGCCAATATTCGTAACATGAGTTATTGGTGGTCAGCCACGCCAGACAACCTTGTCGTTTTTGCGCGAACCATGAACTCGGCTAGTGCTGGTCTTGGTCGCGGATCCCTTTCGGGTGCCTGGGGATTATCCGTACGGTGCGTGAAGGGGGTCGCTTCAAGTTCGGTAGTGGCCTCCTCATCCAGCATTGCGCAGTCAAGCTCCTCGGTGGTTGCGTCTTCGTCTTCAGTTTTTGCATCGAGTTCGTCGCTCACTCCATCGTCGTCGTCCGTTACCGCGTCTAGTTCTTCGGTTGTCGGATCATCGTCTTCGACCGCAATATCATCTTCGACAGGAGTCTCCTCCTCCATTTCAGTATCCTCGTCATCGTCTAGTCCTGTTTCTTCCACCGTTGCAGTGTCTAGCTCGTCAGCGGCTGCGTCTTCTTCCTCTACGGCATGCATCAACATTGATGGTGTGAATACGGTTACCGATTGTCGCGACGGGTCGATGTACAAAACTGCGGTGATTGGTGGGAAGACCTGGATGGCACAGAATTTGAATTACACACCGGCAACCGGCAATTCGTGGTGCTACAATAATGATCCAGGTAACTGTATCACCTATGGTCGTCTTTACAGTTTCCCCACAGCCCAATCTGTCTGCCCTTTAGGTTGGCATTTGCCGAGCGATGGGGAATGGGTCGCTCTTGTGGATTCGGTGGGCGGAGCCGCCACGGCCGGAACTAAACTTAAGGCCAATAGTATCTTGTGGAGTCCAAATACGGGCACAGACGATTATGGGTTTTCTGCCTTGCCCGGTGGCAACACCGAAGGCGCGAACTTTCACGAGGTCGGCGGCACTGGCTACTGGTGGACATCCTCGCCCAATGGAGGTTCTCTCGCCTACGACCGTTCCATAATGTCGTTCGGGGCGAATGTGTCCTCGAGCTACTACATTCAAACCGGCGGGTTGTCCGTGCGGTGCTTGAAAAATTGAGGATCTATGATGAATATTGAAAAATTGATTAACGGCTCCCGTGGCACCACTTCCAAGGGGAAGGGCATTTCTGTGTTGCGAGCCTTTGTGTTTTGCGCCATTATGCTCCAGTTATTCTCCTGCTCCGATGTGGATCGCACAAATCCCGCAGACATCAATTGGGCTGCGAATTCCTCCTCCTCGACAATAGCCAATTCCTCGGGTGAATTATCCTCAGGCGAAGTCCATTCCTCTTCTTCCGCCACTTTTCCCTATGTCATGTTGATCGATCCCCGTGACGGAATTACATACAAAACATTGGTGATCGGCTCCCAGACCTGGATGACCGAGAACCTGAATTACCTGCCCACCAGCGGGACTTCTTGGTGCTATCAAAATACCCCGGCGAACTGCGCAATCTATGGCCGTCTTTACGATTTGACAACGGCAAAGACCGTCTGTCCCGTAAGTTGGCATTTGCCGACGGATGCGGAGTGGGGAGCACTAGAGGATATTGTCGGTGGGTCAGACTCCGCAGGAACTCCGCTCAAAGCCAATTCGAGTTTATGGAACACCAATGAGGGCACGGATGCTGTTGGCTTTTCGGGTTTGCCTGGTGGAAAATACAACGGTGCCTTTGGCTATTTGGGTAATCTCGGGGGCTGGTGGATAGCCAGTCCGACACTGGCTCAGTACCGTTTCCTAAATGGAACTTTTGTGGAAATGAACACTCAGGGCACAGATAAGGGCGATGGCCTCTCGGTACGGTGCCTAAAAGACTTTGCCGCCACTCCATCCTCATCCTCAATTCCAGTCTCGTCCTCTACGGGGGTTGCGTTATCTTCCTCTTCCGCAAATTTTCCCTATGTAATGATTACCGATTCTCGTGACGGCATTCAATACCGTACCTTGGAAATTGGCACGCAAACCTGGATGGCTGAGAACCTCAATTACACGCCCCCAAGTGGTAATTCTTGGTGCTACAAGGATTCCACGGCGTACTGTACAACCTATGGTCGTCTTTACGATTGGGCCGCAGCCATGTCTGCTTGCCCCACGGGCTGGCACCTGTCTGATTCCACGGAATGGGCCATCCTGGGGGCAGCCGTGGGCGGGATTTCTACCGCAGGAACGGTTCTCAAGGCGTCATCGGCCCTATGGAAACAAAATAGCGGAACGGATGATTACGGCTTTTCTGGTCTGCCTGGAGGACTCCATGTGGGTGCAACCTTTGGCTCGGTTGGTTCCTATGGGTACTGGTGGACCGCCACTAGGTATGGGGCGACTTCTCTTGCCTATGGGCCGTGGATGTCTGGGGCTAATCCGGACTTCAGGCTCAGCTACGATGGCCAAGCCAATGGATACTCGGTTCGATGCCTTAAGGATCAGTAATCGGTTCGCCTAATCTGTCCTAAATCGGCTGTTGCTTCGACAGGCAATGCAGGGATCCGCCCTCTTGCAACACCAGCCTACAATCCATGCCTTCTACTTTGCGATCCGGGAATTGTTCCCGGAAGTATTCCAAGGCCATCTCGTCGGTTGGCGAGTCGTAGGTGGGCACCAGAAGTCCGCCATTGACGAAGATGAAATTCATGTAGCTTGCAGGCATGATTTCGTCGCCATGCTTGCGTTGCGGGGGCAGGGGCAGCTCGTCGATCACCCAGGTTTTTTCCGGGCGTCTCGAAATCCATTCACGCAGAAGCCGCTTGACATTGCGGAGGATGGCGTAGTTGGGGCTGGAGTGGTTGTCTTCGGTGCAAATGACGATGCGAGTCTCGCCCACGAACCGGGCCACGTTGTCGATGTGGCCATCCGTGTGGTCGCCCACGAGCCCTTGGGGCAGAATGATCAGATCTTCCAAGCCAAATACATGCCGGATCATTCCGTCCAGCTTGGGCAATTGTTCCCGGGGGTTTCGGGTGGGGCCCACCAGGCAATCGAGCGTGGTCATGCCGATTCCCTTGCCGTTGAATTCCATGGCCCCGCCTTCAAGGATGGGGGCAAAAGAAAGCAAGGTCTGCTGAAAAAGGCGCGATATTTGTTGGGGGACATTGTTGTCGGCATCCCAAGGGGGGAATTTGCCACCCCAGGCGTTGAACTGGAAGGTTACCTGGTAATCGCCGTTTTGGCCCTGCATGAAAAACGGACCATAGTCCCGGATCCAAATGTCGTCGGTGGCGATGGAGTGCTGAAAAACAGAATGTTTGGATTCCTTCCAGGTCAAAAGGCTCGCTTCGGGGATTTTGCGTTCCGGGGGAACCAAAAGGCAAACGGGCTGAAATTGGATAATCCAGCTAATCAAACGAGTGTAGAAGTCCTCGATCTGGGGCTTGAGTTTGCTCCAGTTCTGGGGGTTGTGGGGCCAGGCGAGCCAGGTTGCGGCCTGGGGTTCCCATTCTGCAGGGTATCGTGGTGTCATGGGGTGTTCCAGCGCTTAAGGATGTCTCCGTAAAGATCAATGCGTCGATCCCGGAAGTAGGGCCAAATGCGGCGGTGGGAATCGATGCTGTCCCATTGTACCAAAAATGTCCGGACTTCGTCGGATTTTTCGTCGCTGATTACTGCCAAAGATCCATCAGGTTTGCACAGAAACGAATTGCCCCAGAATTTGAGGTTGCCCTCGGTTCCTACCCGGTTGGCTGCCAGAGTGAAAACTCCATTGGCGATGGAATGGGCCCGCATGGAAACTCGCCAGGCATCCAATTGATGCGGATACAAATCAGGGGATTCGGTGGCGTCCCAGCCGATCGCGGTGGGGTAGATCAGAATCTCGGCGCCTTTTAGTGCAAGGATGCGCGCGGGCTCGGGGAACCACTGGTCCCAGCAAATCAGGATTCCCAATTTGCCGGCAGAAGTTTCGATGACTTCGAAGCCTGTGTCTCCGGGCATGAAGTAGTATTTCTCGTAGAATCCGGGATCGTCGGGAATGTGGCTTTTGCGGTATAGCCCGGCGGTGGAGCCATCGCGCTCAAAAACAAAGGCGCTGTTCTGATAAACGCCGGCGGCGCGTTTTTCAAAAAAGGGGAAGACCACCACTGCGCCTAGTTCTTTGGCCATGGCACGCCATTCCTCGATAATCGGATGGTCTTTATCGATTGCGTAATCGAACCCGGCAGGGGTTTCTTCGATGGGAAAGTACGGAGTGTGCACGAGCTCGGGCAACACCACCAGGTCTGGTTTTTGGGTCTTGAGGCTGCGGGCTTTTTCCAAATAGAAGGCCTGGGTAGAGGCGACATCGCCTTTCCACGAACCCTGAATCCAAGAGACAATAGTTGACTTCATTTGCGGAAATATAATTCCATACGCTATGGGTTCGGGGGATGACAGGCAAGGTTGTGCTTTGAATTACCTGTGTATCATAAAAAACACCATAAAAATAAAAAAAAACAAATGAAAAGTGTAAATTTTAACCAAAAACAAAGAAATCCGTATCATAAAAAAGTTGCACAACTGAATTTTTAAGTGTATATTCCCAGAGTGAACCCCGTTTATACCTATACCGACTACCGCAAGGTGATCTTGGATTTTTACCAAGGCCGCAAGGTCCTCCCTGCAGGGTTTTCCTGGCGCGAGTTTGCCAAGGTCTGTGGCTACGCTTCTCCGGTCTACCTGAAGCTAGTGGCCGAGGGCAAGAGTGCGTTGAGCGAAATCGGGGTGGAGCGGGTTGCAAACGCCTTGGGCCTAACGGGGCGGGAGTCCCAGTATTTCCGGGCTCTAGTGCGCTTCAACCAAGGCAAGTCCTCTGCACAGAAGAAGCTTGCCCTTGCCGAAATGCGCACCCTCTCCGACAAAGCCGAAGTGAAGATTCTGGATCATGACCAGTACGATTATTATGGCACCTGGTACAATAGTGCCCTGCGCGAGCTTGCGCCTCTCCTCCAGGGCGCATCGGCTGAAGAGCTGGGTCAGGCCTTAATCCCTTCCCAGAGTGCACATAAAGTGCGCAAGTCTTTGGATCTGCTCTCCCGCAATGGCTTGTTGGCCGGGACCGAGGGCGGGTACACACAAACGAACAAGAGTATTTCGACGGGTTCCGAGGTTACCTCCCTCGCCGTACGCGACATGCATCGGCAAATGGGTGAGCTTGGCGTTGCCGCCCTAGAGAACATCCCCCGGGAAGATCGCGATATTTCGGGGCTCACCCTGGGACTCTCCTCCGAGGCCTACGGACGCATCGTCCGCGAGCTGGCGGAATTCCGTCGCCGGGTGGTCTCCATCGCTTCCGAAGATTCCGGCGTCGAACGGGTGTATCGCCTCAATTTGCAGATGTTTCCCCTTTCTCAGAATGGCTCCAAAACGGCGGGTGTAGCATGAAGTCTATTTTAACCGCATGGCTTCTTTCCGCCGCGCTCCTCTTTTTTGTGGCGTGTCCCGGGCCCCGGGTGGCCGGCACCGACGAGCAGACCAATGCCATCGCCGGAATCGTCCGGGATAGCCTGGGGAACCCAGTGCCCAAGGCCTTGGTCGAGGTTCGCCTCACCAATACGGAGCCCGCTTCCGTGGCTCTGCGCCGGGCGGTGCTTACTTTTGATGATCGTATTTATCTGGATACTACAGATCAGGACGGGCGCTGGTCCATTCAGCCCCCTGCCAATGAGAGCTATTCTATCCTGATTGAATCTCCCGATCATAGGATGTCCTTGCGCACGGTTGATTTTGCGGACTCCTTGCGTTTGATCGATACGGTGCTATCTTCGCAACCATGGGCCCTTGCGCTTTCCTGTCACACCGGAGTTGCCCAAGGGGCTAAAGTGTCCCTTCTGGGAACTCACTTGCAGGCCGAGAGCGATAGCCTGGGCCGGGTTTCCTTCGCCCACCTACCCCAGGGCACTTACCCTGTCCTGATGCGTTCTCCTGATCCTCTTCGATTTGCGGATACCAAATGGATTTTGCAAATGGGTCCTTCGGGTGAGGCCATGCACTGGGGGCCTTTCCATTCCGAAGCCGACCTGGACAGTGCCGTCAAAGTCAATGCCACCAACGTCGAATTTGGCAGTACCGCCACCGCGATTCGTCTTCCACTCGTCTATGAATACGAGGTCAGAAGTTGGTGGGCATTTGATGATTTGAGAGCTTCGGGTCTCCTTCTGCAATTCAACGATCTGCGTGCCCGGACTGGAGCAGGCTTGGTATACGGGGGTTCGGCCACAAAGGGAATGTGGGGTAATGCGCTTTCCCTGGCTGATGGGAGTCAGTTTGGAGTCATCGAGTCCATGGGTTCGGCCTTTGACAGCCTGGCTAGTTTTTCGGTGGAAGCCTGGGTGAAGGTCCGCGTCCTTCCCGATACAGGTACTTACCAGTTGAATTTAGTGGGCCAGCTCGGATTTGATTCTACATTGGCGCAAGATCTTTTCAGCCTTGCTGTTGTGGGCTCGGCAGGCCAAAATCCCTCTTTTGCCTTTTTGCTTTCCGATGGAAAATCCGGAGCCTTGGACACCAGTGACCGCGTTGTCTCCAAACAAAATGTTGCAATCGGGTGCTGGGCATACCTTGCTGCAACTTGGGATGGTGCCCAGGCCTGTTTATATGTGAACGGCGAGCTTGGGGGTTGCAGGGCGCTTGCAATCAAAGCCTTTGCGCCGTCTCCCGAAGTGATTTATTTCGGAAAAGAAGATTTCAGTTTTGTGATTGATGAAGTGCGTATCGAAGGTGTTCCATTGGATCAAGCCGACGTAACTTACCGTTGGTGGAGGAGGTTCCCATGAACTATGAGCAAGAGCCAGAAGCAACGTGCGTGACCAATTCACATGGTCGCCTGTTGAATGCAAACCACCGGTTCTGCCGGTTATTTGGATTCCGGGATGATGAAGTGGTTTGGCGCTACGCCTTGGACCTGTACCGCAATGAGCGGGATTGGCAGGATTTCCGCCAAATCATGGAAACCCAGGGCAAAGTGGATGCCTACATGGTACGTCTTCGGCACCGCAAGGGCCGTAGCTTTCAGTGCCTGATTCAGAGCGAGCGCATTGTGAATCAAGAAGGCCTAGTCTGCTACCAGACCACTGTGCATAAGATTGAAGCGAATGTGGGTGTGGTGCGCAGGATTCCCTCCGAGTTGCAGACGAGCGAGAGTTCCGTGGTTTACCTGACCGCATGCCATTCCTGTGGCAAGGTGAAAGACTCCACAGGCAACTGGCTGGTGCCCATGCGGCCAGTGGCAAAAGCGGTTCATCGCAAGGCTTGTTATTGCCCGGGTTGTTCCGCCCAGCTTTATCCCGGACTTTTAGATTCCCAGAATTGGGAACAGTCTATTGCGGCTGCACGCTAAATACTAGATTGAATGCATGGCAGAAGAACCCATGCTCAGTATTGAAGACGCCCTGAAGAAAACTCTGGGGCGTGACTCCGCCTATGATCTTAGAATTGAGGGTAGCCAGAGCTACCCTGAGCCTCCTCCGCTCCCCGGTGAGCTGGTGCAGGGAGTGCTACGCTTTGGGCACAAGATGGTGCTTGCTGGGCCTCCCGATTCTGGAAAGACCAGTTTGATGATTTACCTAGGACTTGCGGTTTCCCAAGGCAAACCCTGGATTGGACTTGCGACCCAGCCCGCGCATGTTTTGTACGTCAATCTCGAGTTGGATTCGACTTCCTTCGTTCACCGGGTGCACCAGGTGGCCAAAGCGGTGGGCTTTTCCCCTTGCGACAAACGGTTTCATTTCATTAACCATCGGGGCGGAAATCTGGACCCCTCCAAATTTGCCTTGGAGCTCCGCAAGCAGCTCGTGGAGGCGAAACTTGCCGGAATTGATTTCAAACTTGTCATTGTTGATCCTATCTATAAATTGGTTGGGATGGGAGGTGCGGATGAATCCTCCAATTTGCGAGCCTCGCGCCTGATTTCCGGGCTTGGCATGATTGCCGAAATCGGTGATATTGCCATTGCCTCCACCATTGATGTCCCGAATAGCCATCCGCGCTACCAAGTGAGCCATGAAGTGGAAAATGGAAACGGTCAGCTTGCCCGTGACGCGGATTCCCTGCTTACGCTGTGGCCACTGGAGCGCCACGAAACCGGATTTCGCCTCAAGGGGCAGATGCGTGAATTTGAAGCCTTCAAGCCCATGTCCCTTTCGTTCACTTACCCGTTTTTCATCCAAGCCCCAGAGCTTGACCGGGTCCCTATTGTAGGTTCTATCGATACTTTGGAGACCGCCGAAGAAATCAATGCTGAAATTAGCGTCTGGAAGGTTTGGGATACCCTGAATACCACGGTTGCCGTGTCTTTGGAGGATCTTGCCAAAGCCATGGGAGTCACTTCCTTTGAGGCTCGCCAGAAGGTGTTGCAAGCAGGCCCCAATCCCAATAATCCATCCAAGAAGCTCCGACTGGCCGCCGGGAATAAAGTCAAGGAAGAGGAATAAATCCCATGTTCCATTCGCTGGCAAAAACAGTTCGGGAATTGCCCACCTGGAAAAAGATGGTCATCGTTTCTTTGGTGATTGTGGTCCCTGCGGGCATCCTTCTGGGAACCTTGCTCTTCCGCCATTGGGGCAAGTCGTCCCGTTGAAGCTTTCTTCCCGCATCCCCGGCGATTGGACTCCTTCGCCTTGGTCCAAGCGAGTCGAAGACCTAAAGCGACAGGCTGCCACGGGCGGAAAACCTCTTATCGATCTCACCGTCTCGAGCCCTCTTTCTGTCGGAATCCAATGGGAGGGTTCTGGGATTTTGCAGGCCTTGCAAGAATCCGAGCCTTGGATGAATTGGAAGCCCGATGCCTGTGGAAGCCTGCGCGCGCGTGAGGCTGTTTCCAGGTTTTTGATTCGTGGAGAGTTTGTGTGTGATGCGGGCCGTCTGCTTCTTTTGCCCGGGACCAGCGATGCGTATTCTTTGCTATTCAAGGTTCTATGCGATCCCCGCGAGGTGATTCTAGTGCCGCGTCCTGGCTATCCTCTGCTCGATGTCCTGGCCTCCCTGGAAAATTTGGAATGTGCTAGCTATGGCCTGAACCTTGTAGACGGGGCTTGGCGCATCGACTGGGAGTCCTTGAATGCAGCGCCCCATGCCAAGATTTTGCTAGTGGTTAATCCCAATAATCCGACCGGAAGCGTTCTTTCCTTGGAAGAATGGGAACGTCTGGTTTCCTATTGCGTTGCGCGCGAAATGGCGATTGTTGTCGATGAGGTGTTCTGCGATTTTCCCCTGGACGACATGCCTGTTGTGCCTTGGAATGATTATGCCAGCAGGGTTCCTCTCTTTCGTTTGAATGGCTTGAGCAAGTCCGCAGGACTTCCCCAGGTCAAGCTGTCCTGGATTTGGGTGGGTTGCCCCGAGGCTGATTTTTCGCCCTTGATGGCGGCGCTGGAGTATGTGGCCGATGCCTATCTGGGTTTGTCGGCCCTTGCCGAATCCTTGGCCCCGGTTCTGCTCCAAAACCAAGCACCATACCGGGATCGGGTGCTGGAACGGATGCACGTGAATTTAGATGTAGCCCGCAAGGCCCTGGGCTCCAAGGTAGATGATATGCCTGTGCCCCAAGGTGGCTGGTATCTGAGTTTCCGGTGCGAAGGGCTCGATGATGAAGCGTTTGCCCTGGAACTTGCCACGGAGGACGGGGTTCTGGTTTTGCCCGGCTACTTCTTTGATTTTGCCGAAGATGGCTGGATTGTGCTTAGCCTGCTTGCCTTGCCGGATGTCTTTTCCGCTGGGGTGGAGAAGATTGCAAAACGGCTTTTGCAATAGTCGGTACCACATTGCCATTGACCACGGCGTTGAAGCCAAGCTTGCGACGCACTTTATCCAAAGAATGGGCGAGGGCTGAGCTTTTAACTCCAGCTTCTGGAAAAAGATCGATTTGAGCGTTGCCGCTTTGTGGCCGGGAGGAGCTTAGGGTAATGCAGCGGACGGCGATGCGGCGCTTATGGATTTGCGCGAGCATTTCGGAGGCGCTGTCCTTGATTTGCGGAAAAGAGGTGGTGGGGGAGGGGAATCGTTGCGATGCCTGGCACTCCTGGCCATCGGCGTATTGGAGGAGCACCTGCAGCTCCCGTGCTTCGGAGTTTTGTGAGCGCAACATAAAAGACAATTGGTCGCATAATTGATGCAACTCTGCTTGAATTTGTGTGTCCAGGGCAAGGTCGCGGACTAGGTGGGTCTGCACGCTGACCGAGTCCGATTCTTGTTTTTGTTTGTCGGGGATGTTCATTCCTTGGGCCATTGCGTATAAACTCTCTCCTTCGGCTCCGAAGTGCTGGAGCAGAAAGCGACGGTCCAGGCGTTGCAGATCGCCCAAAGTGCTTAGATTATACAGGTGCAGTCTGCTATGAATGCGTGGCTCAAGCCAGGTGAGAAAGCGCAACGGAATTTTAGCAAGGTGTTCCCGTTCCTGGCCCTTGGGGCAGAAAACGGGATCGGAGCCACGTGACCCGATGGCCAGGAGTTCGGCGGTGCTTGAAATGGAGGATAGGGCAACCCTGCGGGAGCGCAGTCCAAATTGTGTGACGATGCTTTCCGTAAAGCGTTTTGCCCAGTCGGCCCAGTCAGAACCGTGAATTCGGGCCATGCCGCTCAAATCGAGGAAGATGGAGTCGCGCACCCAGTGGTGGGTGGGTGTTTGTTGATCTGAAAAAGAAAGAATGCGGGCCCGCAATTCCGTTTCAAACAGAAAGTCGGGCGCAAGGATGGGAATGTTGGGCCAGCGGACCTTGAAATCGCCGATCCGTATGCCCGGGGGAATGCGCAAACGTCTGGCGGATGGACTAAGGGAATCGATGACCGCCATGGCTCCCTCTGCTTGCAAGGCCATGGCAAAAGGCTTGCCCTGAAGCTCTGGGTGGCGGGCCTCCAGGGTCTGAATGCGGAACATGGGGAAATGGATGCAACAGTGCAGGGGTTCGGTCTTCATAGATTACCAATAGTGAACAAATGAGCAGTACTTAAATATACACAAAGATTCGCGTTTGGATGCTCAAAATTGTATCATGGATTTTGTGATGACAAATCCATTTTACAATACGCAGCATTCACCGGTAGGTGCCTTCGCCTCCTTTACTTTGGGTGCTCTGGGCGCAAACGGTGGGTTGGGCCTGGAATTGGCCGGCCCCGCCAAGGAAAATTTCTGGATTGGGTGCGAGGATCGCGACTCCAATGCGATCCAAGTGCTTCCCTTTTTTCAGGCCACAGGAGATGCCGAAGCCCAGTTTGGCGTTGAAGCGGCAAAGTCCCTTCGGATCCCGCTGCTTCCATTTGCCCCAAGCGAAATTACCCGCAAACTTTCCGCAGGCCATGACACCTGGCTTGCGGGCGACATGCGCTTCACCCTATTTACCCAGGCTCCACGCTTGCCTGACCCGGAGCTGGAAGATTCGCTGCAGCTTAAATGCGGACTGGTGCCGGCGGTGTTGTGCGAAATTGAAATCGACAACCGCAAAGGACTGGACTGTCGCAAGGTGGTCTTTGGCTGGCAAGGCTCGGACCTCCAAGGTGCAATGCGTTGCGTGGATGCGGATGACACGGTCGGCATCGCACAAGGGTTGAACAAAGGTTTTTTTGGAGCCTCCGGAACATGGGTTGCCGGCCAATGTTTTCGCATTGAGGATATTGTCGGTGCGGTTCGGCAAAGAGATGTGGGGCGCCTGCGCCATGGCGTGGGGGCCGTTAGCGCCTTGGTTGCTGAGGTGCCGGCTGGGAGCGTTTCCGTTTTGCATATCGTGGCATGTTTCTGGAAAGGTGGTGTTGTCAGCAGTGGCAAATCGTGCAACTATTGGTACACCCATTGGTGGCAAAGTCTTGAAGCCGTAGCCAAATTCGCCCTGCAGGTTTCGGACAACCTGGTGAAGGCCGCCAAAGAAACGGACGAATGGCTCAGTGCTCCCGGATTGTCCCCGGAGCGACGTTGGATGCTTGCACAGGCTGTCCACAGCTATTACGGCTCCACGGAACTTCTTGAAGATAAAGAAAGACCCGGAGAGCCCCTCTGGGTGGTGAACGAAGGTGAATACCGCATGATCAACACCATGGACTTGGTGGTGGATCATTTGTTCTTTGAGTTGGAGCGTCATCCTTGGGCGGTTCGCTCGGTCCTAGATCAATACTTGCGCGACTATTCTTCTCCGGATTCCCTCGGGCTGACGTTTCGGCATGACATGGGAGTCGCAAATGCCTTTTCTCCTTTAGGCGTGTCGGCATACGAGCAACCACACTTGCAGGGGTGTTTTTCGTACATGTGCCAAGAAGAGCTGGTGAACTGGATCCTTTGCGCGGTCACTTATGCCAAGGCCTCCAACGATATCGACTGGCTGCTGGAGCATCGCAAGGATTTGGATGAATGCATGGCAAGCCTAGTGGCTCGCGATCATATCGAGGAAGAGCGTTCCATAGGTTTGATGCAGTTTGATTCGGATCGGTGCGAAGGTGGTTTTGAAATCACAACCTACGACAGCCTGGATCAATCCTTGGGAAAGGCCCGGGGAAATATTTACTTGGCGGTAAAAACCTGGGCGGCTTGGCTTGCCTTGGCGTGGAGTTATGAATTCTGGGAGCAGGAGACGGATGCCTCGCGTGCATGGTCCTACGCGGAACGGGCGGGAGCACACATCAAAAAGTCATTCAACAAAGAGACCAACATGTTTCCGGCCCAGCTGGATGGCTCCTGCGACAGTGCAATCATTCCCGTGATCGAGGGTCTTGTTTTTCCAACAGTGCTTTGGGGCAAGGCAATGGTTAAAGAAGGTGCGCGCTTTGCGCCTCTGCTGAAGCTTTTGCGCAAGCACTTGCAGACCGCATTGCTTGCGCGTTGCCGGTTTACGGATGGTGGATGGAAATTATCTGAATCCAGCAATAATTCCTGGCTTTCAAAGGTTTACTTATGCCAGGCCATCGCCGAAAATATTTTAGACCTGAAGGATCCAGAAAACGCGTCTGCCGACCGGGCTCATCTGGCTTGGTTAATGGATCCAGAAAACGCGTTCTACGCCTGGAGTGACCAGATGCTTTCCGGGAAGGTCTGTGGAAGCCGCTACTACCCCAGAGGGGTCACTGCAGTTCTTTGGGTAACAGCGTTTCCGAAATAAACCGGGTCAGGGGTTCCGCAAGCTGACGATGGTGTTCGAGGCCCGGGTGAAACTGGTGTCCCAATGGATACGCGGGGTCCAGATTTTGGAGGGGCAACAAAAAGATTTCTTTGGCTACCTCGGCTTCCATGCGGTAAATTTCGGCTGTAATCCGGGAGGCCGGGTGCGGGCGATCCACGGTGACAAGCACAATTTTGATCCCTGGGTGGCGGGTCCGCATGAGTCCAATGAGCTTCCGGTAGGATTCGATAAATTGCGCTTCCGTGGGATAGGGCTCAAAGGAAAAGTCATTTTCCCCGGCGAGAATTACGCCGATGTTGGCTTGTCTACCAGCCCAGTTCGTTCCGGCAGGAATGGCCGGGAAGCTGCGCGCATACTTGGAAACCAAGTTGTTACGGGAGGGGGGAGTTTCGCCGTAATTCTTGATGATTCCATGGCCCGAAATGGCGACGAGGGAATAATCGGCGCCAAGAGCTTCGGCGGTAAGAGCCGCGAAGGCCTTGGAACAATCCGAAAGCAATTGGTCCGGACAGAGGTTTCCGTACCCGCAGGTCCAGGAATCTCCAACGAATTCGATATGCAACGGGCGGACGGGTATTTCACGTTCGAGGAGGCTGCTTGGGCCCTTGGGGAGAATGTCGTGAATGCGAAAAAACCGGTCGGACTCTTGGCCCGTGGTTTGCACACGTGCTACATGGACGGCGGAGTAAGCGCGGGATTCAAAGTCCCAAACCAGGCTCTGGCGACCAGCGGGCAAAGGACCGAAGTCCTGGGAGCGACCATCGACGGTGATGCGGACCGAGTGCCCCTCGCCTTCGACCTGCAGGATAAAGCCTGGGCCCATGAAGGGGAATTCCGCGTAGACGCCGGGCCATGCCCAGGCAATGGTCCCACCGAATTCGACTCGATGACGCCCGGGAATGTGGAGTTTGGGGTTCGCCATTATCTGTGGTACTTGGAGAGGGATGGAGCCTTTTCGCGGATCAGCTTCATGATCCGTGCTTCGGCCTCATCGCCACGCGCGGTGTCGCGGACGCTCACGAGCGGAAGGTACAAAGGGCTGTTGAAAAGGGTTCCCAAAGGAATGGGATTCTTGCGGCAAAAAGTGGCTTCAATATAGTCGCGGACCGCATCCTGCATGTCATCGGCCTGGGCAAATTCGCCCTTTTCAAACGCATTGAAAAGGTCAACGAAAATCTTTGCGGCCTCAGGGATGTTGGCCGTGGCGCTGATGAGGCCCGAGCCACCCATTTCGAGCATGTCGATGAAGGCTCCGTCCTCACCAGAAAGAACGGAGAAATTCCAGTCGGAGGTTTCGCGGATGACGCGTTGGGTGTCTTCGTGGAAGGTTTCACCGATGCGGAATTCGACCGCCTGCTTGAGTCCGATAATGTTGGAATCTTCGGCGAGGCGGATCAGAGTGTCGGGGTGAATGTAGCTCGAGGTTCGCCCGGGAACATTGTACACAACGATCTTTGCGCCGGTTTCCTGGGAGAGCGTGAGAAAATGCTCCGCGAGGCCTTCTTGAGGCGGGATGTTGTAATAGCCGGTCACGCAGAGGACGGGCACTTCGGATATCTTCTGGATTTCCTGGATCATATCCACCGATTCGCGGGTGCAGTTGGAGCCTGCGCCGGCGATCACGGGAACGCGACCGTTCACATGCTCAAGCACGAACTTGATGAAATCCAAGTGTTGCCGCTGGGTGACGGTGGCGGATTGTCCGGTGGTCCCGACAGGAACCAGGCCATGTACGCCTACTCCGATCAGGTCATCGATCATCTGGGCAGCCTTGGCGTAGTCGATGCCGTTGCGCATGCGCTTGGGATCGTCGTTGAGAAGGGGCGTGAAAATGGCTGGGAATACTCCGCGGAGCTGGGAAGCGTTTGTGATCTGCATAGTCGGACAAATATAGCTACTAAGTGGAAAGTAGAGAGTTGGGGGCGGTACTTCCTCTTGCAAAGAAATGTCGCAACTCTCCACTCTCCACTAGGACGGAGTGCTGAGACGCGGGCTGTTTACTTTCCACTTTCCCCCATCTTTTCCCCTCCTTTTTCTAAATTCCGCCCCATGGAAAATATCACTGCCCTCTGGAAACAGATTCAAGCCCCTGATTTCAACCCCGTTACCGGAAAAAATCTCGTTGACCTGGTGATCCAGGCAGCCCGAGAATCCCAGGAACCTGCGCAGGTTTCCTTTGGAACTTCCGGGTGGCGCGCTGAAATTGGTTCGGAATTCACCCTGCGCAATCTGCAGGTTGTGGGCAAAGCCATGGTTCGCCTCTACCGCGAAGGTGATGCCAAATTGTTTGAAGCGTTGGGGATCAAGACCTTTGCCGACTTGCAAAAGCGTGGCTTGGTCATTGGGCATGACAACCGTTTGCTGGGCAAGGAATTCTGCGCGGTCGTGGCGGACCAGTTCCTCAAGGCCGGTGTCAAAGTCCTTTATGGTGGAGAGGCTTCCACTCCCGAGTACTCCGCTGCGGTCGAGATGCTGGGTGCCGCCTGCGCAGTGAATATGACGCCCTCGCACAATCCGAGCCACTACAACGGAATCAAGTTCAATCCTGCCGATGGTGGCCCAGCGGGTCCAGAAATCACGGATGTGATTACCCGACTCTCCAATGAAATGATGGCCTCCCATGTTTGGGAGCCTGTTGATATGGAAACCATGGGTTGGGAATCCTTCGACATCCTCAAGGTCTATCGGGACTTCCTCATCAAACAGGGTACCATCAAGTTCCCTCGAATTCAATCCCTGGTGAAGAGCGGTCGCCTGACGCTAGTTGTCGATTATGTGCATGGTTCTACCCGCGGACGTCCTGCGCTTCTTCTCGACAATCCTTCTTGCCTGGTCAACCTGCGCACCGAAGACGATCCTTTGTTTGGTGGTGTCGCGCCCGAGCCATCCTCCAAAAATATGGAAGGAGTCCGTCGCATTCTGGACGCGTCGAAATCCTGGTACCGCCTGGGAGTCATTTTTGATCCCGATGGCGACCGTGTCCGTTTCTACGATGGAACCCGCGAAATCGATATGAATGCCTTTGGCGCCGTGGCATTCCATTACATGGCAACCTGGCGCAAACACAAAGGCGTGGTCGCCAAATCCGTCGCCACGTCCAATTTTGTCAATATCATCGCCGAAGGCCTGGGCCGCAAGGTAGCCGAGACTCCGGTCGGATTCAAGAACTTCCGCAAATATCTGAAGCGGGGCGCCAATCCCAAGGCTTTGGTGGCTTTCGAAGAATCTGATGGTATCTCCGGGCTCAACAACACCCTCGAAAAAGACGCCCAGTTTGGTTTGTTACTCGCCCTTGAAATCATCGCAGTCTCCGGAAAGAATCTGGGTGAATATCTCGATGCACTTTATCGTCAATATGGTCGTCTGTATCCGCAGCGCATGGCTTTTGAGGTCGAGAAATCCTTGGTGGGCGCTCCTTTGGAAGCCAAGGTCAAGGCCATTGCGGCCAAGACCCAGCCCGGAATGTCCGTTCAAGTCGGGGCGGTTCACAAGATTGTCAAGCAATTGCTGACTTTGGATGGCACCAAAGTGATCTTTGAGGATGATTCTTGGATGCTGGTGCGGCCTTCGGGTACCGAGCCCAAGGTGAGAATTTATACCGAGACTCGCACGCCCGAAGAAAAGGACCCCATGTTCGAGGCTGCCAAGGCCCTGTTTTTTGCATAAGCGAGTTCAAATAACATATATTAACCCCGAATTGTTAACCCCGAAATCCAACTTCTGGAGACAAACAAAATGAACCGATTTTTTCACCTCTGTGCGTTGTTGTTTGCACTAGTAATCAGCGTTTCCGCACAAGAAACGAACAAGCTCAAATTCCAAGGTTTCAACGGGGGTTTCATCACCTTTAGTCCTATGGACAAGGGCTTCCGCTCCTTCGAATTCAAGGCCGACTATGATCCCTTCCATTTAGTGATCCGGGGCAAGGCAAATGCCGGTCCACAGACGGCGGACCTAGACATCCTCACCGAAGATATTGGGGTGGTCGTCTCGTATTTTGACGTGGGTTACAAGGATCCCAAGGGGAATCCACAAATCGTAGCCATCAACGAATTGCTCCTGTTCGTTTCGGACGAGCCAGGCAAGGTGAAGGATGTTGTCGTGGAACTTTTGCCTCCTGGCAATAATCCAGCGGCAAAAACAGCGCTGGCTGGTGTTCCTAATTTGGTGAAGGCGTATCAAGTCGCTGTTCCAAGCCCCGGCCGTGAAGCAGAAGAAGACGGTGCCATTACGGTATCCCTCGCCGATCCTTGGGACAAGGAAATCAAGGAAGAGCAAATCAAGTCCGCCCAGATCGCTGTCGAAAAAGCCAAGAGGGATTCAGTGGCTGCCATCCAAGCCAAGCAAAAGGCTACCCAAGACAGCATTCAGGCTCTTGCAGCCCTGCGAGCCAAAGCGCTTCAAGCCAAACAGGACAGCGTAAAAAACATAGCCGCTGCCCGGGAAAAGGCCAAGCAAGACAGCATTGCTGCGGCTACAGAAAAGCCAGCAAAAAAGAAGAAAAAGAAGAAGGTCGACCTGGATTCCGAAGAGGGGGATACCTCTGCAGACCCTGGGGAAGTAGCTCCCGCTCCTGCGAAGGCTCCCGTTCTCGCCAAAGCCTCCGATGATGGCACCCCCCTCAAAAAGAAAAAGAAAAAGAAGAAGAAAAAGATTGTGGAGAATGAAGATTCCTCCGATGGATCCGAAGCGGTTGCGGAGTCTTCCGATGACCGGGTTCCTTCCGACAAGGAGGGTTTTTCGGGGAAAACCGAGCAGCGCCGCAAAATCGGTATGGGCTTGGCGATCGCTGGTGGTGTCGCCGTGATTTATGGACTTTACGAACATAGCCAGTTCAATAGCCGCCTGAATCAGCTAAAAGACATGGAACTGAAAGGAACGACGGCAGAGCAACGTTATACCGATCTTGGCAACGAAAAGAAGGGATTTGAGAGCCGGCGGACGGCGGCGCTCCTTCTGGGTGGCTTGTGCATCGCGGGTTCCGTCGTGATGTTCCGGTTCTAAAAAAACGCCCTAATTATTTCAAAAAAACAGCCGCTCCCAAACCGGGGCGGTTTTTTTTCGCAGGGTGATCTGGATTTGGGTTTGGTGCGTCTAATTCCTATGCCCAGCGTTTGGGTGTGGAGGTAAAGATGAAAAAATTGGTAAAAGTTTTGGGATTGTTCTGGGGAATCGGTCTGTTTACGGGCTGTGGCGGGGGAGGGCACAATTCTGAATCCTCACCGATCGATGCACTGGTTCAGGTTACCCTGGCAAAAGAGACCATGGAATCCTTGGATTCGCTCTCCCTGACCGTTTCCGCAACGGGGATGGTTTCCATCCATAAGAAGTGGAGTGGGTTTCCGGGCGTTGCGGACTTAGGGGGAATTCCTCCCGGTTCGGCCAGGCGTTTTTTGGCCAAGGGCTATGCCGGTGGGAAAATTGTTCAGCAGGGTGAGGCGGTGGCGGACCTTGTGGCTGGAGAAACCAAGCTCCTGAATATTTCTTTGGAAGCGCTATTTGGGTTTGTGCAAATGGAGGTTCCCCTAGGCATGTCCAATCCCCTCGGGGTGCAAACCGGCCTCCTTTTGCTTACCGGAAATGGCCAGAATGATTCGCTGGCGTTATCGGGCACCTTGCCCAATAAATATTTCCGTTCCGGCCCCTTGCCCTTGAACCAGAAATACCGCATCGAGGTCCAACTATTCGACAGTGCCGGAAAGTTGATTTATTCAGGAGAGGATTCGGCCCAGGTCAGTGCTTCCACCCCGGAAATCGCTTTGGTCCTGCGCTCCTTGGTGGCGGGTGTTTCGCTGGGACTTATTCTTAAATCTAATCCGGATATTTATGGTAAAGTAATCTTGCCCGGATCTTTGCGGCGTGTGCCCAGAGCTTCGCAGGATCTGCTGATTCTGGAAATGCTCCCCAATCCCAAATCCAATGGCAATGATTACGAATACACGGAGATATTCAATGCGACGCTGGATACCCTGAATTTGGATAGTTGTCGTCTGGCAAAGGACCGCGTGACCACGGGCACAACGACTGCAGTCAAATTACTGGGTTGCTCCATTGCGCCGGGGGCGTTTGCTATTGTCGGTCGGGATAGCGTGCCTTTTGCAGACTGTTCCGCAGGCGAGTTTTCTCTTTCGAACACCGGCCAGTCCGTAATTGTCCATTGCGGAAACCTGCTGGTGGATTCCATTGCCTATTCAAGTCCTACGGACTCGTTGAATCCGTTTCCTTTAGTGGTGGGCAAGAGCCTGGAAATTCCCATAGCCCGTCACCTAGAACGAGCCCTGGGAACAAAATGGTGCGCCGGGGTGGACACGGTGTCGATGGCTCACGGTCTGTTCACGCTCGGGTCACCGGGGCTAGACGCGACATGCGAATAGGTACCAGAGACCGCTGATCACTGGCGTGCCTGCTGCAGCTTCGTCCACCAGGAATTGTCGCATTTGCACTTGGGGGACCCGGAGGGTCTCGATGATTTCTCCGGGCTCCAGTCTTTGAGTTGGATTTTGATTTTCAGGAAGAGACTCGTCGATGGTAACGCGTACCAATTGCACGGTGGCATCGGACAGGGCAGGAAAGGAGCAAAGCAGCGGTCCCACTTCAACGACCTTCCCGGTATAACCGGTTTCTTCCAGGAGCTCGCGTAGCGCTTCCTCTCCCACATCGGTGGCGCCGGGCTCCACCATGCCAGCGGGAATCCCCAGTACATAGCCATTGGCTCCAGCCCGGAACTGGCGAATCAGCAATACATCCTGGGAGGGTTCGAGAATGGGTAAAATGATGACGGCGTGTTTGGAACCCTTGCGGGCAATGTGTTCCCAGCTGAAGCTCTGGCCTTGGTCATCCAAATAGGTGGAGCGCTTGAGGCTCAGCCATTTGCCTTCGCCCAGGAGTTCTTCATTTGTTTTTTTCATTATGGACTCCGTTAACCCTCAATATCCCAGTGGTCAAAAATTGTGGTAGGAATATCATCCAGGAAGCGGGAGGGAATCCCAATTTCCTGTATTTTCGAGGAGGTCAAAAAGGCGTTTTCGGGAAGGCAGCAATACAGCTCGCGCTCCGCACGGGTTAGAGCCACATAGAACAGGCGACGCTCCTCTTCCACTTGTTCTTGCTTGCGCAGGGAATAGTAGGAGGGCAAATGGCCTTCCAATAAGGAAAGAATAAATACCACCCTCCATTCAAGACCTTTGGCCGAGTGAATGGTGGACAAGGTTAGGTTTTCATCTTGGTCCAGACTCGAATCTATGGTGCCCGTGCGCTCTGGTGGATCGAGGGAAAGCTCGGAAAGAAAACTGTCGAGCTCGCCGTAACCCTTCGAAATTTCGATGAGGGTGTTGAGGTCGGACATGCGCTTATGGGCGTCATCGTGGTAATGGTCCTCAATCCAGGGCTTGGCGACTCCAAGGGCTTTTTCCATCAGGATTGCAGGGCTCTGGTCCGGGGAGGTGCTTTCCAAAAAGTCCGCGAGGGCTCTTAAATTGGCGGCAAACTTCCGAGCCGAAAATTTTGGCTCGCGCAGTGCTTCCAGCGGGCGTTCGGTGGCGTCCATGGCAAGCAAAATGGACTCCGCGGTGCTGGTGCCTACGCCAGGAAGCAGAAGCAGAACCCGTTGCCAGGAAATGCCGTCGCGGGAGTTCCCCACCAAACGAAGCATGGCCACCAGATCTTTGATGTGCGCCGCCTCCACAAAGCGAATGCCCCCAAATTTGCGAAAGGGGATTCCCTTTCTCTGCAAGGTGATTTCAAGTTCGGCGGAGTGGCTTGCGCTCCGAAAGAGCACCGCCATCTGATTGAGCGAGATGCCTTCTTCATGCAATTGCCGGATGCGCTCGGCCACAAAGCGTGCCTGATCCTCAAAGGTGGAGCAATGGGCAAGCACGGGCTGAGTCGCGGAGGTGGAATCCGTGGGCGAAATGTTGGATGTAAGAGTTTTTCCGAAGCTTTCCGCAGAAGCTCCCATGAGTGCGTTTGCGGTGTCAAGAATGTTTTGTGTGCTACGGTAGTTGCGCGTGAGGGAATGAACCTTGCAGAGGGGGTTCTCGGTGGGGAACCTCAGGATGCTTTTGGGGTCGGCACCACGGAAGGAATAAATGCCTTGGCATTCATCGCCCACCACCGTAAGGTTTCCCATGTCACCCGCTAGGATTTTTACAATCTGGGCCTGGATGGTGTTGGTGTCCTGAAATTCATCCACCAGGATGTAACGGTGAACTTTGCGAAGGATATCTAGAGTCGCAGTATCCTGCTTGAGCAGGGCAAAGCTTTGCAACATCAAGTCGTCGTAGTCTACAATCTGGTGGGTATGTTTCCATTCGGTGAAGGCTGCATAGAGGGCTTGGATATCTGCGAATTCTTCCAGGGAACGCGGGTATTCTTCGGCGAGAATATCCTCAATGGGTGTCCCATGATTGGCGTGTCGGGAAAATATGCGGGCCAAGCTCGACTTCTGCAAAAAGCGACGTTCCTTCCCGCCAAAGCCCATGCGAGTGCGCAACATGCCCACGATGTCTTCGGTGTCGGAGGAGTCGGCAATGGTGAACGAGGGTCCAAGCCCTACGCTACGCCCGTGACGACGCAACGTCATGGCCGCCCAGGAATGGAATGTGCCACCCTGCACTTGAATCTTGCCTTGGCCAAGAATGGTTCCCACCCGGTGAAGCATTTCTTGAGCGGCCTTGCGAGTGAAGGTCAGCAAAAGAATCTGGTCGGCAGGGATTCCTGAGGCCACCAGGGCTGCGACCCGCCAAACCAAGGTCCGGGTTTTTCCGGTTCCGGCTCCGGCGAGTATTAATTGTAGACCCGAAAAATCAAGAACCGCTTCCACCTGCTCGGGGTTCAGCGCTTGCCGGAGCTGGGCTTCCATTTGTGGTGGGAGTTTGCCGTTGCCGGCATCTGCGTTGCGCAGGCTGAATTTCTTGCGCTCGGAACTCATTTCACCTAGTTATGGGACGAGGTTGCGCAAAATGTGATTCGCAGCGATGAAGTAGGCGAGCGTAGTGAAGGGAACCGGCAGCAGAGCGCAAAGGACGATGCGAAGAAGGCGGTTTTTCCACCAGGAAGTCACATGGGAAATGTCTTCGCTGACTCTTTCCATTTCTTGGACCCGGGGAGGCAAAAGCCAAGCCTGGGTGAAGGAGGTAAAAATTCCCGTGCCCAAAAAAGGACGAAAAGGCTTGAGGGGTGCCATCACAAATGCCACGAGGATTGTTAACGGATGGGGAAGGGCCAATGCAGCCCCGAAGGCCGCCATGCCACCGGTAATCAGAACCCAGTAAAGCAAATTGTCGCCCACAGCGGACAGCCCTTTGGTCATCCCAAGGTAAACCATTAATCCTACGAACAGCACGGGAATGGACCATCCCAGAATTTTCCATAATGGGTTTGGGGGGGGGATATGGTTCAACTCGGCTTCGGAAGTCGGAGTGAGGTTGCTTTCGATCAGTTCGGCGATGCCCTGCAAATGGCCTGCGCCAATCACGGCAAGCACTTTCTTGCCTTCGGCGGCCAGGATTTTCGTAGCCAAGTAATGGTCACGTTCACTGATCACCACCTGCTTCAATTCGGGGAAGGATTTACCAAATTCGTCCATCATGGCCGAAAGCGTGCTCTGTTCCTTGATTTCCCGGATTTGTTCTTCGGTAACCTTGGTACGGTCGAACAAGCTTTCAAAAAGAGCCCCGATCAAAAGGAAACGACGATACCAAGGCGTCATGGCCCAGGCCCTGCGCAGGGTGACTTTGACTTCGCGGTCCACAAGGTCCACGGGAATGTTGAGGCCTTCAGCCGCTTCGACCGCCGCCAGGAGCTCGGCGCCGGGCTTCACCCCCGTTTGCAGACCCATGCGTTTTTGGTATGAAGATAACGCCAAATTGGCGACCAAAGTAGAGAGCTGGCCTTGGCGAATAATCGCCTTGAGGTCCAAAGACTTCCAGCGGTCTGGTTCGGTGAGGGCCTTTAGGCGGCCGGCATCGAGCTCCACACAAACTCGGTCAGGGGATTCCTGGCGAATCGCATTTTGGACATCATCGATCGATTCTTGGGAGATATGTGCGGTTCCGAGCAGAATGATTTCGCGGTCGTGCAGGGCAATTCGATACAGGTTGGTATTTTCCATCGCAAGTAATTTAGAAATGATTAGATTTCAGGGTAAATGTTTCGTGGGGGTAAATTATGCGGATTTTAACACTGGCTTTGGCGCTTCTGCTCCTGGGTTCTTGTTCGTCGTCTCCGAAGTCGGAGGTAAACCTCGAAGATGCCCTCAATGATGCTTTGATTTCCTTTACGGTATCTTCCCAGGCCAATCGTTATTCGGATGCCCTCGATCTTTTGACCTACGAGGAGCAACTCCAGATCATCGATGGCAATGGAAATATCAAACCCGAATACAAGATTGCCATGAATCGGGTCAAAATATCCGCTTTGCAAAAAATACCCTTCACCTTGGATAGTAAAGGGTGCATCGTGGGAATGGTTCCCGTCCTGGATGATGCCAACCGCAAATTCAATATTTCCCAGCACCAAAGATCCCTCAATCTGGATCAAGTCGAAAAGGCTCGCAACGACCGCGCCGTCAAGGCTTCCGCGGATTCGGCAAGCGCCACAACGACTCCTGCAGTGGTCGCTCCCGTGACCCCAACAACCCCTGAGTCTGCCTTGACGATTGATGAGTATTTGAAGTAAGCGATTTCTCATTCTTTCCGACCAGAGCTCCTTTTGGTCCGATGGCTGTCAACCGGCGGAGAGTAAGCAATGGTATACTTCCATTGTGGTCAAAATATTTTTCATTTCCTTGTGGATTACCCTTTCAGGAGGTTATGCCATGGAGCCTGTCCAGGAAGAAATTGTAATGGGAGGCGGGTGTTTCTGGTGCATTGAAGCCATATTTTTGCAGGTCAAGGGCGTGTCGGAAGTCCGTTCCGGCTACGCAGGCGGATCGGTGAAAAATCCAACCTACGAGGAAGTCTGCACGGGTACCACCGGGCATGCCGAAGTCGTCCGCGTAAGGTTTGATCCTCGCGTTGTGTCCTTGGAGAACATTCTCCGCCTCTTTTTCCATATTCATGATCCCACAACTCTGAATCGCCAGGGAAATGACGAGGGGACGCAGTACCGGTCGACCATCCTCTATGCGGGCGAAGGACAAAAGGCTACGGCGCTGCGCGTCATGGGTGAAGTGATTGGGCAACGGGTTTGGGCCGATCCGCTGGTGACTGAGCTGGCCCCTTTACAGGCGTTCTATTCTGCGGAGCAATACCACTGGGATTATTATCGGCGCAATTCGGGCACGGGGTATTGTCGTTTGATCATTGCCCCCAAGCTTTCGAAATTCCGCAAGGCTCATCCTGACATGCTTCGCGACATCCAAAACTGAAAAACCGCTCTCCATGGGGAGACTTTTACCTAAGATGTGATCTGCATCACATGCGGGAAGAGGAAAAACCTGGAATAATCTGCAAGATTTTTGCAAAACAAACTAATATATACTCGGAATCAAAAAAGGGGATCACCCCAAAAAATGCTTCAAGGAGACAAGGAATGAAGAATCAAACAATAAAAGCGGGTCTGCTCGCTCTCGCTCTGGGGACAAGTGCATGGGCCGCTGACGGCGCAAGCTTTCTGGCGGGTGGAAATTTCCAATACGGAATGCCAGCCTTTGGCGTTACAGCCATGGGTGGGGGAATGAATTTTGATCTTCACTTTCCCATTAAATCGGTAACCGGTCTCCAGGTGGGCATGCGCAGTTTTATGTCCCTCGCTCAAACCTCCGACTTCGTGAATATCCAGGCGGATGGAAACCAGGAGGACCTCGACCGTTCCTTTTATTCGGCTGGAGTGGCCATTGGTCCAAAATTCAAGACCGGGGGCAATGTCTATTTCATGGGCACGGTGGGTCTTTTGGTCGCAGGCAACTATGCGGTTGACAAAACTTTTGCAGCCAATAATATCGGGGACCGCGAAATCTTGTCGGAACAGGCCGACCTTTCCCTAGGCGGAGAAGGTTCCGTCGGATTTGGCTATCGCAATGATTCCGGTTTCAATCTGGAATTTTCCGTGGTTGGACAGGGCGCGAGCTCGGAAGGTGCTCCTGGCATCATGATGTCCATTGGTCCAAAACTTGTCTTTGGCGTTGCTCTTTAATTGGAGGAAATGACTATGAAATCACTACTGAAACTAACGACTCTCGCGGCATTCCTGTTCCTTGCTGCATGTGCCGACAAAACCGCACCAAGCATCGAACCCGGAGCCGGTGACCTCAAGCTCGTCACCAGTTCCAATATCCTGAATGACAACAAGGAACCCTTGATTCTGGGTCGCACCGATTCAATCGTATTTGTGCTTACCGACTCGGCAACACAAGTGAGCGCCAAAATTACCGATGCTTCAGGTAATTTGGTCAAGGTCCTGGTCCAGCAAAAGGGTGACACCATCACAATCGAACCCATTGGTGGCACTTGGAATTCTTCGCGTTACTCCATCACGCTGAACGCTGTCCTGACGGATGCGACTCCGGTTGACCTCTATATCGGAAACATTCCTCGGGAACTCGGACTTTGGATGATCGAATCCAATGTTTATGATGTTGCCAATTCAGTAGGCTACCAGGAAGTTCCTGTGAATGTCGGAACCCTCTCCATGGTTTTCGATCAGCCCATTGATAGCATTGAAGCGCTGACCTTTACCCAGGGTGGCGTTGCCATCGCAGTCGTCAGCACCATTGCCGGTGACAGCCTGCAAGTAGTTCCCCAGATTGATTCTTTGAACTACGCAAGCAATTACACCATTTCCTTCCGCGTCTATACTGCCGATGGCCAGTTGGCAACACAGGCCTTTTCCTTCAAGGCTGCAGGTTCGGCCCTCGTTCCCGTTGCGACCAATGTGGAAATCGTGGGTAGCGCGGTAGGTTCCTTGACCAATGAATTTGGACTACAGCAGACCATGTGGGTCAAGTTTTCGGACACACTCGATCCTGATGTGAAAAAGATTGTTTGGAACAATGGATCCGCCTCCAATGATTTATATGCCGGTGGAACGGCTGCGCAAATCAATGCCGATGTGGAAATTTCCGGAGATACCCTCAAGGTGACTCCGAATTCAACCATGAAGGGAGTGACCAATGGAACCACTGTTGGTTTTTCTGCAACGGTCCGTTCGGTCAAGGGCTTGACATACAATATCCAGACTTTGGCAACCGTGACTTCGAACGACATCTATGTTGTCGAAACCAATGTTCAGAATGCAAACGGCCTCTACCGCACCTTCAAGGTAATTGGAGATAGCCTGGTGGTGAAGTTCTCCAAAAAAGTGAGCCAGTATGCAAGCGCCCGCACCAAATTCCGCGTCAATAATTTTGTTGACAACTACTCTGTTTCTTGGGCCAGCGATTCAATGACCGCCACGATCAAGAATGTGGACACACTCAGCGCCGCAACCTTTGGCGGTGATAGTCCCTATGAAGATGGCTCCGTCGCCACCCGCGCATACAGCGGTATTACTTTTAGCCTGACAGCCGTTGATGGCGAAGAAGCCACGGTCTCCCCTGTGGATCCAATTGACATCCATACCGAATATGGGCTTGCGATTGTAAACTCAAACATCCTCACCAAGCACCTGAATTCCCAGATTGTGGTCAACGCCACCGAGGCCGCCATGGATACGATTTCCCCCACCGGCGTGATCACCGTGGAATTCAATCGCGCTGTAGACACCGCCCTGATTAAAGCAGCGAATCCCAATACCCATTTCGCTCTAATCGATGGTGCGGCTCCAACCGTAAATCTGCCTGTCACGCTCTCCTTCTCCAATGCATTAAAGACAGTCACCGTTACGCCTGTTACCAGCCTCAAGGCCCGCAAGTCCTATTACCTAAAGGTGATTTCTGTTCCAGGCCTCGCAATCGCCTATGCCCCTGCGATTTCCCTGCAGTCGGGAATGGCCACCGGTGATGGCGTGGGTGGTCGTTTGACCGATGATGCATTGAAGGTGTTTTATACGCCCATTAACATTAGCGCCCTTTCCTTGTCACTACAATTGGACACTCTGATTGATAATGATTCCGTATTCTCGGCAGGGTATACCTATGGGACATCAAACGAAACCAGCCTGCGCTTTTTGCTCAAGTACCCAGCCTGGAACAAGAAGCATGCGGATTCCGTGGGCGCCTATGAATGGCGCGCCCGTAAGACCACCCGGGCCGGTGTGGTGAGTGGGTGGTTCTACGCTTCCAATCGTTTGGCGAAGACAAGCTTTGACACTTCAAGCTTTGTGACCTCGACTTCGAATCCTCCGATGGAGCGCATCAATCTGGGCATGTCCGGCGAATCCTTCTGGTCCGAAATCCGCACAGCCAACAAGGGAACCGGTTACTCGAACGGAGGCTCGGCCGGTGCGCTCGGTCTTTTCAATGATTCGTCCAAGATTGAGGTCCAGTACCGCGCAGTTCTGGATGATAATTTGGATGGTGATTATTCTGATGTCGGAGAGCAGGGGGTCTGGTCTAGTTCTATTGCGTTTGTTGACAATGCAGCTCCTTGCGAAATTCGCACGGTGGCCAAAACCTCCATGGGAAATGCCAATTTTGGAGGTGTGACCGTAACCAAGAATGCTACCGGTCTGAACTTGGATCGCACCAATCTCGGGAGCATTTCAGATGCAGACTACCGTCTGACCATCACCTTCACCGAAGATATGGACGTGAACTCGGTCCCTGTTCTTGCCCAATATTGGGAAGTTGCCGGGGTCGGGTTTGTAAAGCCTGCCTTGAATCCTGCATTGTCCCGTTGGAACGACGCTCGCACTTACTACATGTACCTCACTCTAAAGGCAAATAACGATTACTCCACCGGTGAAGGCTACTTCGCGATTTCCGTAAAAGGAATGAAGGATGCTTCCGGGGTCGTGATCGGGGACCATGGAGATGTGGGAAGCGCCGCTGATGGAGCATCCCTCGCCACCGCGATCGGTGCCTTTCCAAATACCGGAGTTCCTGTTTCCCAAGACCAGGGTAGCGTGAATGTCTCTGGTCTGCGTAGTTTCTAATTAGACAGAATAAATAATGAAAGGGAAGGCTTCCGAGCCTTCCCTTTTTTTCACACAAACTTCAGTAGATCAATAAACGGGATCTCCGCCTTTGATGGCCCAGCGCAGCTTGGCTGAACTTGCGCGGGAATTCGACCTGCACTCCTCAGCGGAGGCCCGAATTGGGTCCGGCGCGACTTCGCGGTAAATCCCTGCGCGAAACAGCTCCCGGAACGACTGCTTCACCCGACGGTCCTCTCCGGAATGGAAGGAAAGGATCGCGACTCTTCCGCCTGGAGCCAGGACATGGGGCAGCTGGGCCAGAAACTGGTCGAGGACCACAAACTCATTGTTGACGGCGATCCGTAAGGCCTGGAACGAGCGCTGACAGGATTTCTTGATTTCATCCATGCGTTCCTGCATAGGTAAAAATCCCAAAGCATCCGCAATGGTGTTTCTCAGTTGGCTGGTAGTTTGGATGTGATCTCCGGTATGAATCTTTGCATGCACCGCCTCGGCAATTTGGCGCGCGTGGGGCTCGTCTGAATTTTCGATCAGCAAGTCTTCGAGGTCGCTTTTGTTGAGGCCTAGCAAAAATTCTGCAGCGGGCTTCCCTCGTGCCGAGTTGAGGCGCAAGTCTAGTGGGCCTTCGGTTTTATAGGAAAATCCACGGGCGGGGGTGTCAATCTGCATGGACGAGACACCCAAATCGGCCAGCACAAAATTCAAGGGTCCCGATTCGGCTGCAATCTTCGCAATTCCGGCAAAGTTCATCTGACGGATGGTCAGGGTTTCGGGACCATAGCCCAAGGCGCGCAGCCTCGCCTCGGTGCGGGGCAATTCAATGGAATCCACATCCAATGCGTATAAACGTCCGCCGGGCTGGATTCGCTTCAAAATTTCCACGCTGTGGCCACCGTAGCCGAGCGTGGCATCCACCCCGACATGGCCTGGGGCGACCCGGAGCGCAAGCATAATTTCGGTCACGCAGATCGGGCGGTGGGTGCCTGCAGGGGTTTGACCCCGTTGGATCACTTTTTCCATATCTGCCGCGTAGCTTTCCGGATTATGCTCCTTGTATTTCTCCGCGAAAGTACGGGGATTCTTTCCTTTGTAACGGACGCGACGCACATGCTGGGGTTCCAAATCATTCATTCCCCAAATTTAGGTTATCGGGAAACTATATTCCCTTTATGCAGCAAATCCACATGAAGAAATCCATACTTTTGGCCATCCTCCTGTTTGTGATGGCTTTTCTTTTTACAGGTTGCGGACTTTTTGCCAAGGAGAAGGCGCCCGAACCTATTACCCGGCGAATACATTTGCTGAACCCTTGGCAGGCCGAGGGAGTAAGCCCATTCATACATGGGGGCAATATTAAGGTTGGGGACCTTACTTGGCAAAAAAAATTGATGGTCCAGGAAGACCCCTGTGGCTGGTACTCCTACGAGTTTGAAGGGACCACGCTGGGGCAGTTCCGCTTTATGAAGGGACTGGGTTGGGATATCTGTTTTGGCCCTCGGGGACTGGCTTGCTCCGAACTCACCAATTTCCAGGTGGACATGTACCTAGTGGATTCCACGGATGTCTACATCGCTTCCGACGCCGCCACAGGCCTGCCTTCGGTGACGACATATAAACCGGTTCTTGCAGGCTGCTCGGGTGGGGATGCTCCCGAAAAGCCCGCTGCAGGACTCGCAAAATACCCCTTCCCCCAGGAAGCCATATACCCAGGCGGTGGAATCCGGCCGGCATTTGCCACCTGGTCCCAGGCCCAGTCTTTGTACGATTTGTGGCGCGCCCAATACTTGGAGACCAGCGGAAATTTGGCCCGGGTCAAGTTTGACGACCCCACTTTGACGGTTTCCGAAGGCATTGGCTATGGAATGTTGATCTCTGTCTTTGCCGACAACGCGGTCAACAACAGCAAGGCTGATTTCGATAATTTGTGGAATTATTATCAGCTCTTCTCCAATCCGGGCACCGGCCTTATGGACTGGAAGATTTCCGGGTTCACCACCGTGGCCCAGGCGGGTGCGGCAACCGATGCGGAGCTCGATGTGGCGCTCGCACTGGCTATGGCTTACAAGCAATGGGACGACATTGCCTACCTGAATGCAGCCATTGCCTTGTCCCGGAACATTCTGCTCTGGGAAGTGGATGCCAGCGGTTACCTCAAGCCCGGTGGCGACTGGGATGCGGCAAAAAATCCCAGCTATATCTCTATTGTCGCCTTTGAGGCCTTTGCCGCCATCGATCCTACCAATGCGGCAACTTGGCAGGCCATGACCACCCGGCACTTGCAACTATTGCAGTCCGCCAGCAATTCAACTACAGGTCTTGTTCCCAATTGGTCCGATGTGAGTGGATCCCCTGTGGACCCAGGGAACGGCTATGGCGCCACGTACGGGCAGTTCGGGTTTGATGCGGTCCGTGTCCCCTGGCGTGCGGCCTGGGCGTATCTGTGGCTTGGCAATTTGGATGCCCAGGCGATTGCATCTAAACTCGCGAACTGGTCCAACGGTGCTTGTGGTGGTGATCCTTCCTTGATTCGGGATCTTTATGAATTGGATGGGACCAGTCCGCGGACATACACCGGTGGGCCGGCTTTTACGGGTGCCTTCGCGGTGGCCGCCATGGTGGACCCAACTCAACAGGCTTGGCTTAATCAACTATGGGCTCAGCTGCGCACCCAAACCGGGGGCGACAACAACACTTATTACCACAGTACCATGCAGGTGTTGTACGCATTTTTGATTACGGGTAACATGCCCAATCTTTTGGCTTTGCCCTGAGAAAAGGCCAGCCCAATGGGCTGGCCTTTTTGAAATGTGCGCCCGGCACGGGCGCAGTCTTGGAGGTGCAAGTCCTCCCGTTAGCTGACCACAGAGAACGATATGAAACCCAACTGCGGTAAGGTAACGAACCGTGGGGAGGAAGGGTGGATTGAACTTGCGGGCCGATGAACAAGAACCGGATACGAGGCGAAGCCGACCAAGGCGAGCGGGCATTTAACCGCAAAGCTTTCGTGGTCAAAG
>CAIRAY010000050.1 GCA_903876665.1 uncultured Fibrobacterota bacterium
ATGGTTCTTTTTTATTTGGGACCAAGATTGATCAAGGCTGGCTTAGGGAGTGAAAATAAAAAAGGAACCTACGCCTTCGGCATGGTTCTTTTTTATTTGGGACCAAGATTGATCAAGGCTGGCTTAGGGGGTGCAAATAAAAAAGGAACCTACGCCTTCGGCATGGTTCTTTTTTATTTGGGACCAAGATTGATCAAGGCTGGCTTAGGGAGTGCAAATAAAAAAGGAACCTACACCTTCGGCATGGTTCTTTTTTATTTGCGATGCGCTACTGTCCAAAACAAAATAGTCGAAACTCGTTGGACCATTGGTATTATTGGTCTGGTGACACAATTGACTTGACAGGGTGTGTGTGTGTGTCATGGCCGGAAGGGCCGAGGGGCCACTTAGGGCTTTGCCCTTAGTGGAGCCCTATCCACTGTGTGGACCATCACCGCACCATGCCCGAAGAAACACTGCAACCAGCAACGGTGATGCCCGTGCCGGGCATGACATAGAAAGGCCTTTTGCCAATTGTTTTGAAAAGTAGTGATTCCAAATATTAAACCTCACCAAGATTTCGGCACCCGTTTTGGTCGAAAACATCCCATCCCAGAAAGTTTTGCTAGCAAATGGATTTGAAATTCAAGGTCAGTTTTTCTTGCCTGCGGACTATCCCAAATTTCCGGGTAGACAAATGCTGACGTTTTCCAAGAAACTTGGAGTCGTTTAACAAACGGTATACGTTAGAACCTGCTACCGCCGGTTTCGGTGGCCTTGATGAGTTCGTGCAGGGCTTTGCGGGCTTCGTTGATGTAGGCGCCGGTGGGGAACTTCTTCATGTAGATTTCGTAGTCCTTCTGGCGGTTGGCGGCCTGGACCAGCGCGAAGATTCCGGTTTCGGCTTCCTTGCGGTAGTGGCCCTCTGGGAAATTGGATAAGTACTGGAGATAATCCTTATAGGAGTTTCCGGAGCGGGCGGTGCGGAAGGCACTATAGTCATCCAAGACTGCAATTTTGGATTCCACCCCTGGGCGGTAACGGGATTTGGGATAATACTGGAGAAACATCTTTAAGTAGGTGACGTCGTTCGAGGCCATGACCTGCTTGTAGCGGGTGTCTTCCTGCGTCATCTGGTAGGTCTTCAGCTGAACCTTATTGCTATCCAGCGTCACATAAAGGGCTTCCCGGGTTTTGAGGTCCTCAGGTTGGCAAAAGGCCAAGAACGATTCCAGAACATCAGTAAACTGGGACTTGGTGTATTGCTCGCTCATATTGGGCAAATCCCCATTGGAGGCAATAAAGAATTTATAATCGCGCTCAATGGCCATGCAGTCCCATTCCGTCAGCGTGTCCATCGCGGTATTATGTTTGCGTAGCTCATTGGTCCGGTCCCGTAGCTTGAAGCGCTTTTTGCGGTCAGACCTGGATTCGCGACCGAAATCCATGGAAAATTCAACGCCAATTTTTAGGCGAGTCTGTTCAATGGTTTGAAATTTAACGTTGGAGAGCCGTACTGATGCGCCCGTGCTGAGGCTGGTGTCATAAAGGGTAGCCACTAAATTATGGATATTGTGGGCATCTTGACGGACAAAAGCGGCCATTTTTAGATCGGTGTTCTTCATCATTTCGTTTATGAGGACGAATTCTAAATTCACCGAGCCAAAATAACCAAGGCTGGTATAGCTCAGATTGTCTGTGTGGCCTGCAATGATGGTGTGGCCGAAGGTGGTGCGGGTCATGCCCACTCCGCCCAGCAAGCGAAGGTCGATATCTCCCACTAAATTTACGCTGACGCCACCGGTGACGGAAGGCATCCATTGGGACCAGGCAAGTTTTTCGGTGTTGTTGGCAGGGCTGTCGATATTGCCTTTATCGTATAGGTCGGCCCAGCCCCAATTGCCCGCCTCAAAGCCGAGCCAGATGGTAAAGGGCACATCGAGTTTGAACGCTGGGGTGTAGAACGGGCTGAAAAGAAATCCGGCCTGGAAGGGCACGACCGTTTTGTCAACCAGGTTGCTTGCCCCGGTCGCCACAAAATCAACAGGATAGTACGGGGTCACGCCAAGATAGAGTTGAGCACGCAGGTTGCTCTTTTCGAAATCAGCGGAAAAGACCGTAGCCACGAGTAGAAGTGGAATCAATATAAAGCGCATCTCAGGATAATCTAAAAAAAATGGACGCTTCCGCAATCCTCGAAATGTATTATCTATGCGATTCCTGTCTTGGAATTCCATTGGCTATTTGGAAGCATTTAACTATTATGTACGACAAAGGGTTACGATGTTTCCAATGACCGAAATGTTTATGGTTCTCGCAGGGTTCCTTCTGGGATTATCCTGTCTGGGTGGTTTTTATCTTTTTTGCATCCCTGTCGGAATAATCTGCCTGGTGCTCGGATGGCTGAATCGTCCCAAGAATGGAGGTGGCGGGGGCCTTTCCCTTTCTAAGCCCATTACGGAGCGAATTGAAAAATTCGTCCGCCCGCAACCTGCCGGAACACGCTTTGTCTCGGACAACGAGCCCCAGGAATACAATGAGCCGAGCTCCGCTCTGAGCCGCCGCAAAGTCTGGGAAGAAGTCGAAAACGACGTGGAGGACTGCCTCTACGAAGCCCTCCAGCTCATCAAAAAGCTGATGCCCGACGTGTACACTGCAGCCATTTTTTTCCCTTCCAAATTGCCTAGCCACTTCGAGCTGAAAAGCTTTTGCTCCGAATCATCGGGAGTCGTACCAAAAGCCACCCTGGGAACCAACCATGGCCTCGTGGGCCAGCTGATCAAAAAGGACGCCGTCCGTATTCTGGAAGGGGATCTGCAGGGTGGGCGCACGCTGTATTATTACAACGATGATCCGCCGGTGCGCTCCATTGTCGCTGTCCCCATTATTCAGAACCAAAAAACCCGCGGGTGCGTGGTGATCGATTCCCTCAAGCCCAACGCCTTCAACGGTGAAACCGTCAGCCTGCTCAAGGGACTTGCAAAATTGGTGGGCACCACGGCCTTTATGAGCTACATGAAGGCTCTGAATTTTATCAAGAAAGATCAATTCGACATCCTCTATCGCTATCAGCAGAATTTCTTTCGCAACATGACCGTGAAGGACATCTATACCCACATTGCCAGCTACGTCAAAACCAGCATTCCCTATGACCGCCTGATGATTCTTGCCTTGGACCGGCGCGATGAAGGGGTGGGACATGTGGTGGTGGCCGAAGGGCTCGATGCCGATTTCTTTATCAATCAGGAATTCTGCCTCAATGACCAAGGCATTCTCGTGCTATCCCTGCTCAAGAATATCCCTATTGAGCGCAATATTCCTGTGGGCAGCGAGACCCTAGTGCGCGTGAAAAAGCAGGAAAAGCAGAACGACGAGCTGCGCTCCATGATGGTGGTTCCCGTGGTGACCGACCCCGACGCCAATAAATCCGAACTGGTGATTGCCATTGAGAGTCGCCAGCCCGCTCGCTATACCGAACATGAAATGGAACTGCTGAAGCACATCGCCAGTGCTGCCGGGTTTGCCTTCCTTCGAACCCGCGCCTTCGAAGAAAAGCAGGAGCTCGCCTCTCGGGATAGCCTGACCGGCCTCATCAATCACCGCACTTTCCACGAAAAACTGCGCATCGAAAAACTGCGCTCCGACCGTCAGTCCACCTCCATTGGATTGATGATGACAGATATCGATAAATTCAAAAACATCAACGACACCTACGGCCACCCCGCCGGCGATGTGGTGATCAAGGCCATTTCTCGGATCCTGCAAAAAGAAGTCCGTGGAGAAATCGATGTGGTGGCACGCTACGGCGGCGAAGAATTCGTCGTGATGCTGGTGGATACCTCTGAGCAGGGTCTGCGCGAAACCGCCGAGCGGATCCGCAAGGCAGTCGAAACCCGCGAATTTGACATCGAACGGGCTGAGCCCATCCGGGTCACGATCAGTATCGGAACATACATTCTCAAGCCCGATTTCCGCGATACCCGCAAAGCCCTGGAGTTTGCCGACCAGGCCCTTTACAAAGCCAAACAGTCTGGCCGAAATCGCGTAATCGAATACACCTAAGGAATACCAGCGGATGTTTACAGCACTTGATTGGGTGGTCCTAGCCCTCTACATGATTGGTACCGTTGCGGTTGGCCTGTGGGCATCCCGAGGCGGAAAAAACTTCAATGACTACATGTTCGGTGGTGGTCAAATCCATTGGGTTGCCGTCGGCATCAGCATCATCGCTACTTCGGTGAGCGCCACGACTTTCCTCGGGAATCCAGCCGAGGTTTATGGCGCCGACATGAGTTTCCTCATGTTTAACTTTGGCGCATTGATCGCCATTTTCGTGATTGGATTTGTGTTTATTCCCCGCTTCAAAAATGCGGGCATCGTATCGGCATACGAGCTGCTGGAAGTCCGCTTTTCCAAGCCCGTGCGTAAGCTTGCCGCAGTCCTCTATTGCTTACATTTATTGCTACGAACGGGCATCCTTCTCTACGGCCCATCCCTGGTGCTTTCGAGCATCCTAGGGGTGTCCCTGACCACGGCGGTCATGCTCTCTGCGGTTGTAGCAACCGCGTATACTTGGTATGGTGGAATCAAGGCGGTCATTTGGACCGATGTTCTCCAATTTATGGTCTTTTTTGGTGGTGGCATATTTGTTCTTGCTCTAATTGCACATTCCGTGGGCGGATTCGGTGAATTGTTCCACATGGCTTCCGCTGCCGGAAAAACGACCTGGTTCCATGCTTCGCTTGACCCATCCAATGCGCGCACCTTGCTCTCGGCCGGTATCGCCTACGCGGTGCTTGAAATTGCCATCCGGGGCTGTGATCAACAATTTGTGCAACGTTATCTAAGCTGCTCGGGGCCCAAGGATGCCAATCGTTCCAGCGTTCTTTCCATGGTCCTTGGAGTTGCGGTTTCCATTTTATTTTATTGGGTTGGTGCCGCTCTTTTTGTGTACTACAAAGTTGCTGGTCAGGGGAAGCTTCCTCTCGGATCCTCAGTGGACCAAGTGTTCCCTCATTTCATTTTGAACGATGTCCCCCCCGGAGTTACGGGATTGATCGTTGCGGCCATTTATGCAGCGGCCATGAGCTCGCTTTCCAGTGCCATCAACGCCCTAGCCAACACCACGGAAAGTGACTTGTTGGGCAACGACCGCAATGCTCCCGGCAACCTTCGCCGTGCCAAAATATTTTCACTTGTGTGGGCTGTTGCAGGCGTTCTCGCCGCATTCGTTGCCGCCGGGTCCGATGGTTCCTTGCTTAAAAAAGCGCTGTTCTTTACCGGGCTATTTACTGGACCTCTGCTCGGTATTTTCCTCTTGGCTTTCTTCCGTCCCAAACTGAATCCCAATGCGGTTTTTTCCAGTGCATTCTTTGGTATGGCAAGTCTCGCGTTCTTCAACAAAGTGCCAGTATTGCCTAACTGGATTCCGCCCTATGAAGGGGTCTTTTCCTGGCCTTGGAACCCTGGCATTGCACTCGTGGTCACCATCTGTTTTGCCTTTGTGCTGGATTTAATCATTCCGCGCAAAAAAATAAACGTGACGGCCTAGCGGACACAGTCGATCATGGATGAGCCTTCCCAAATTTTTGTTCCGGATGATGCGCACTATTTGCGCCAAGCTTTCCGGCAGGCCGAGCTCGCTTTTGAAGCACAAGAAGTCCCCATTGGCTGTGTAATCACCGATGCCCGTGGCCGTGTGGTAGGGAAGGGTTACAACCAGGTGGAACGCCTCAAGGATCCCACCGCCCACGCCGAGATCCTCGCCATCACAGCGGCCTGCCAGACCCTCGAAAACTGGCGCCTGGAGGGTTGCACCCTCTATGTGACTTTGGAGCCTTGCCCCATGTGCGCCGGAGCCATTCTGAACTCCCGTATCGACCGCGTCGTCTACGCCGCTGCAGACCAGCGTTTTGGTGCCTGCGGAACCCGTTCCGATGTTTTGACGGGCAATGCGCTGAACCGTCTCATCAAGGTCGAGGGCGGCTTGATGTCCGAAGATTCTATTGCGCTAATTCGCCTCTTCTTTCAGGAGATGCGCGCCCGCAAAGGCGACTCGGGCAAGAAGAGCGTAAGCCTGGATTTGTAAGGGGAAACAGGGCAGGGGGCCCAACTTTCAGGGCAAGCGCCTGAAAATGATCTCCAGCTTTTTAGGCGATTTTGTTGTCTTTGTCATGCCCAATTGGTTTGTCATGCCCAATTGGTTTGTCATGCCCGGCACGGGCATCACCGCACCATTCAGCAATACTCTGTGATATGAGCCTGCCCCCGGAACAGGGGGTGCCGGGGCACATTTTATGCATCCCAATTTTCATATTTTGGGCCCCCGTTTGCCTTTTAATGCGTTTGCCCTGGCCCAACTTCCCACCCATTCGCCATATCCCCCAAAATTTGATACAATTTCCGTGTGGATTCGCAACCAATTCTACGAAAGCCCGAATGGAACAATGTCTCCCTCACTCCGCGGGCTTCCATCTCCGTATCCATGATTGGCGAATACATCCTACATTTTGTCCTGACTGGGGTTCGGGACATTGAATCCCAGGAGCCTTACGCAAAGTTTCGTGATCGAATTTTGGCCGAGTGTTTCCCCCATGGCAAGCCCTATGTCGAAATTTTGGATCTCGAAGGGGTGCATGGAATTCCCCACTACGATGTCCGCCGCGCCCATACCGAATACCGGGTATCCCCACGCTTTGGGAATTGCAAGGCCACGTTCATTATCCGCCCCAATCTGATCCTAGCCACAATGTACCGGGTCGGATTCCTGCTCCAGAAGAAATCCTTGCGCTACCCCGTGGAAATTGTCGCGTCCTTCGAGGAGGCATTTCGTAAGGCGGAGGTTGCCGTACAATCCCTGCATCAGCCTAGTGTTTTGGCTTACTCGGAATTTCAATTTCACCCCAATTGGGTTCTTGAAACAATAGATAAGAAGGGGCGCGTCTCCATTGGTGTGGCTTGTAAAAGCATCCTTTTTATTCGCTACGACGGTCTTTTTGTGGACCCCACCGTTGTGGGTCGAACCATTGCCCTGCTTGATTCCTTCTATGATAGTGGCATCCTTCAAGGCTCTATCTATCATCGCATTATTGATCTATCGAATCTCCAAAAACTGGAGTTCCAGGTTCGCCTTCGCTATGTTAAAGAGGTTCGTTCTTTTCAACAACGGCGGAGCCTAAACTGCGAATCTACCTTTGCCATCAAAGGCTCCCATTGGTTGCGTCTCGCCTTGAAAGTCACCACCACCATTGTGGACCTTCACCTTGTCTTTGTAGACAGTCTGGATGCAGCAATCGATGGCTTAAACAAAAAGTTGCGTGGCCAAGCCTCAGCTGGAAATGACTTTCAAACCCAATACCAGAATACCCGCAAACATAAAGTGGAGATTTACCAAGAGGACTTGGATGATCTTTTGCAAATGTTTGGGAACCTTGCCTGGACGCACCACAGCAATAAAAGCCAACTGAACTTTCCAGTGGGCCACCCCCTTCACGATGCCGGAAATACATACAACCTTTTCCAGAATGATTACCGGACAATTCTTCTCGGATACAAAAGGGAAGAACGCAAGGCACGCCAACTGGCAATCAAGGCCAAGGCGGCCAGCAAAGCCAAGTCGGAGTTTCTGGCCAATATGAGTCACGAAATCCGGACACCCATGAATGGCATGATGGGAATGCTGCACCTTCTGCTCCAGAGCGGCCTGGATCCCCAGCAAAAACAGTATGCGGAGCTTGTCCGGGAAAGCTCGGAGTCCCTGCTCGACCTGGTTAACGATGTCCTGGATTTTTCCAAAATTGAAGCAGGCAAACTCGAACTCGAAAACATTCCTTTTCACTTGGGCGACCTCATCGCCGACATGGAAGCCATGATGCGGATCCGGGTGCAAGATTTGGATCTCCAGGTCCATACCAAAATCGACCCGGATGTCCCCCAAGCCTTAACCGGTGATCCTTCACGTCTCAGGCAAGTTCTTCTAAACCTGATTGGCAACGCCTTTAAGTTCACCTCCCAGGGCTCCATTTCTCTCTTGGTTTGTTCGGATCACATTTCCGCAACGGGCATGTCCACGCTTCGCTTCCGGGTCATTGACACCGGCATGGGAATCCCCAAAGACAAAGAGGAGCAAATCTTTCAGTCTTTTAGCCAGGTTGACAATTCGACCACACGGAGGTTCGGGGGATCTGGCCTGGGCCTCGCTATTTGCAAGAGCCTCGTAAGCATGATGGGAGGAACCATTGGGGTTTCCAGTACCTTGGGTCAAGGTTCTGAGTTTTGGTTTACCGCCCAAATGAGCGCAATCGCAGCCTCGGATTTACCAGACCGATCAAAAGGCGATTCCGATCTGGAGCCATTGGGTCTACGCACCGAGGCCCGGGCTCTAGTTGTCGAAGACAACATCATTAATCAAAAAGTTGCCAAAGGGGTCCTGGCTAAACTTGGCGTCTCCTGCGAAGTCGTTGCCAATGGTGCAGAAGCCATCGAGATACTCTCCCAAGTCCCATTCCATATCGTCTTAATGGACTGCATGATGCCCGTGATGGATGGATACGAAGCAACAAAGCGCATCCGAGCCCAAACAGGGAAACGAGTCCTGGATCCAAACATTCCCATTGTGGCCATGACCGCCAATGCCATGAGCGAGGACCGCGAAAAGGCTCTTTCCTGCGGTATGAACGACTATATCAGCAAGCCCATATCGATTCAAAAGCTCCGTGCCATCTTGCTCAAATACTTGGCCTAGCTTCTACAACAACAGCCCCGGGTCGATCCGGGCAATGGTAATGGCCAAGACCTCTCCGGTCGCTACGCGCACCAGACGCAGATACAACTCTGGACGCCCATCGCGTATATTGAGTTTGCTGAGCAATAAACACTCCGCTCCCAGGAGGCCTCCCACGCGGGTAGATGTGGTTGCATCCAACACGCCGGTCATTCCCAGGCCTTGCTCCTGTAAAATGGCAGCGAGCTTGCTTCGCTCCACCTGGCGGAACCAATGGGAGGCCGAGGCCACTAGGGCCAGCTGTTCTCCGAGGTATTCCGCATTTTTGCGTAGGGTGGAATCTGCGGGTTCCACCGCCATAATCCCCACCACGGAACTATCCGCCAAACGCATGGAGCTGTAGTCCCGCAATTGCCCCAGGGCCTTGCGGAACAAGGCTCCAAAAGTGCTGTCCCGCAATTCTCCTTTGACCGCGCTTGCCTGGAACCACTCGTCGGTTTGGGGCTTGGGCAAGCTGGGCAAGAAGCGGGCCAAATCTTCGCGGGTAAAATCCAGGATGATGGTTTCGAGCTTGTCCGTGCGGTAGTTCGCGCCGGTGTGATGGCTCACAGAGGCCACGGGACCTTTGCCATCCGTTTCTCCGCCTTCTCCGTGTTCCAGGAAAATGTAGCGGCCCTGGGAGAACTGGGCAATTTGCCGGAGCTGAATTTCGCCTTCGGGGGAAAGGCCCCCGGTGCCAATGGTATGAATGCGGATGGCCTGGGAACGGGCCATTTTTGCCGCATCCGCATAGGTGAAGGGCTGATCTGGGTAAACATGACTCGGGGCATCTGTAATCACATAGGCGAGGCGCACTCCCCGGGTGTTCCAGTCCATTCCATTTAGGGATGCGTCCAGGGCCGATTCCAGCGCTTCCGGCGTGTCGCCTCCTCCATCGGCAGAAACCCCGGAAAGGGCAGTGCGGAAAGCCTCCAAGTCGGCGGTCAGGGGTAGACTACGCACAACATATTCATCATGGCGGTCGCGGTAGAGCACAAGCCCGAAGCGCAGGTCCACGCCTCCGGTTTGCACCAGGTTCATGTGGATGATTTCGATGGTGTTACGCAGGCGTTCAATCTCTTCGCTCATGGACCCTGTGCAATCCAGGATGAAAACAATGTCCACCGGAACCTTGCCTTGGATGGGGGCAGGGGATTTCACCACCAGGGTGCGGTCCCGCAAAGTCTGGGAGTCCAGGGGAAAGCCATCTCCGCCCTCTACGGTCACGCGAAGCTTGGCCCCTTTGTACTGGCCCGGATACAGCTGGGCGATCCCGTCTGGATAGCTCAGGGCGGAATCGATCACGCGATTCTCCTGCATCACACGCACGCGGACTCCTGCCACCGGATTTCCTTTGGCATCGTTGAGTTGCAAGCGAATTCTCTCGGAGATGTCTAGGGCCCGCTTTTCCTGGCTCGGGGTCTTTTCCAAGAAATTCAGGAAGTAGTTGAATTGTCGGTTGTCATCGGAAAATCCCGCGCGCAGTCCTGAGGATGGGGGAGCGTTGATGCTTCCCTTGATTGATTTGGAACGCGGCGGGGCGGCCACGGCTTCCAGTTCATATAGTGCGGCGGGATGATCAGCTCTGCCCACCAAATCGATGGCCTCAAGCTTCATGCTTTTTTCTCCCGACGCCATTCGTTTTTCCGTGGGTTTTGCGGGGCTTGCGCTGGTCGGGCTGTCCTTGCCTCCGCGCGTCACCACTTCGGTCTCCCGGACCCATCCACTGCCGCAGGCTGCCTTTACCTGGAGCCAGCCGTCCTTGCGGGCAAGGATCGTCACCCACTCCTCCTTTGCAGAGGTGCAAACCACGACTTTTCCCGAAATCGCGGAACGCAGGGTGAGCCCCAAATTCGCCCAGGAACGGGCCTGTTCAGGGGAATCGGCACCAAAGCCCAGGCTGGTCAGAATCAAAATTCCTGCCAACCAATATGTTCTGGCGGTGAAAATAATGGACATGGTAAATCTCCCGATTTTGACTGCGCTTCTTTCAAGTTACCAAGAGTCCGTCGATTTGCCCATAGGAATTTTCCTACACTTGCCATTATGGTAGAAAGGTTTGCAGTTGTCATTGCCCTAGAGGAATATGCGGATTCCGCCATTGGGCAGATCAAGTTTGCGGGGAACGACGGCCTGGGGATGGCCGAGGCACTCAAAATGCACGGAATACCCGATGGCAATGTGGCGGTTCTCCTCAATGCCAGGGCCACCAAGACCAGCATCGAATCTAAAATCAGAACCACCTGCAAAAAGCTTTCGCCCAATTCGGAGCTCTATCTCTTTTATGCGGGCCACGGCCTGGTGGATCAAGGACAGAACTTCCTCACCTGCTATGATTCGGATCCCCAGGATCTACTGGATACCAGTATTCCCCTGGCAAGCCTGATGCGGCAGGTCCAGGGTTCCTCTGTAAAAGGGGTGTTTTTATTCTTGGACTCGGCGCACCTAGGGTTTCCGCTTCATTTGGATATGCCCCAAACCCGGGCAGGTATGGATGGCGATGAGCTGGAGGCCTTCTCCAAAAAGTCACCCTCTACCCGGATTTTTACGGCGTGCAAACCCGAAGAACATTCCTATTCCTCCACCCAATTGCAGCACGGGATTTGGACCCACTACCTAATCGAAGCGATTGCGGGAAGGGGCAAGGATTCCCTGACCAAACGGAATCACCTCACTACGGGTTCCCTGCAAAAATTCCTTGCCTCTAACATTCCTCTCAAGGCTCGTACCCTTCATTTGGGCCGTGCGCTCCAAACTCCCTGCCTCTGGGAAATGCCCGGCGAGGACGCTGTTCTTTTTGATTTGAGCGAACACCTGGCCCAGGCGCCTTACGCAGGGAATTCCGGCGCAGTCGTTCTGAAACAGGCCTACTTTGCATCCACAACGAGTGGAAGCCTAAAAAGATTGCCGGGCTGGAAGTCTTCGTATTCATTGCCTAGGGATACGGGCCCGAGTACCCGTCAGTTTGTCAAAAAAGTGGGATCGGCCAGTGTGCAGGAAACCTTCGACATATATTTCGCAAAAATTAAAACGGCCTTCTCCTTCAAGCGCAATGACTGTGTGGTTCAGGCGGAAGAAGATTCGGTCATCTCCTGCATTACCCCCCTGTTCACTTTTTCGGTGGAGCTTGCCTGCGACGCAAGTGTGCCATCCAATTACATCCAAACTATTTCTCTTTCCGAAATCCAGGACGAAAGCGTTCTTTTCACGGAAGAATTTGCGCGACTCTTTGACAATGAGTTTCAGGATGTTGTGCTCGAACCTAAATCAGTCCTCAATATCGAACATATCATCGATGTCATTGAAGACATTTCCGGGGGTGACATCACCGTGAGTTACCCTGCGGACGCTTCGAAGTGTACCGTTAGAATCGGGGACGGGCCCATGGAGATCGTATTCTCTGCCCGGGAAATTCGCTTTGTATTTCCCCAAAAGGAATCGATTCAAGTTCTGACCCAATCCATTCTGCAAAGCGTAAATCTTTTGAACAGCGAGTCCGATTTAGCATTGCTCACCTAGATTGAACGGGTATTCATCTTTTTGACTGGCTAGTCAAAAGTTTCGTTTTCCTAACTTCTTATAAATCAACCACTTAGCCCATGAAAAAATGTGGCGGAAGTGCAGATTTTCCCTTTGAAAGTTCTGCAAAGAAACTTACAATTACCCCCGTAACCACTTAACATGGAGTTCACAATGGAATCACATGATCCTTGGAATGAAGGCCTGCCAATTTAAGGCAAGCGCAAAATGAATCGGCACTCTTCTGGAGTGCCTTTTTTTTTGGCTTGGTGGCAAAAAAATCAATTATTGATTCGGCAACTATAATTGTAAAACGACTTGATTGGTCATCCCCGGCACGGGGATCACAGATGCATGATACACAAGGGATTGCAGGCAGGAACGGTGATGCTCCACACAGTGGATAGCGCTCCACTTGATATGCCGGTTTCGCCTCGGCGATTACCGGCACATATCCACTGTGTGGAAACAACCAAAGGTTGAAGTGGCCACTCG
>CAIRAY010000051.1 GCA_903876665.1 uncultured Fibrobacterota bacterium
CCAGTTACGGTTACTGGCAGCTATGCAAAGCTTGGCCACTTTTGGCTTCGCCAATTTCCACACAGTGGATATGTGCCTGTAACCGCTGAAGCGGAACAGGCATATCAAGTCGAGCACTATCCACTGTGTGGAGCATCACCGGTGCTGGTTGCAGTGTTTCATCGGGCATGGTGCGGTGATGGCCGTTCCGGCCATGACAAGCCTATTGCGGTGGGACCAGTGACCGATTCATACCCGGCAGTTCATGCCCGGGGTTTTGT
Organism: uncultured Fibrobacterota bacterium; assembly: GCA_903876665.1. Taxonomy (GTDB): domain Bacteria; phylum Fibrobacterota; class Fibrobacteria; order Fibrobacterales; family Fibrobacteraceae; genus CAIRAY01. The sequence goes on from CAIRAY010000051.1 coordinate 261, forward strand.
CATGCCCGGCACGGGCATCGCCGCACCATTCAGCAATACTCCTTGGTGCCCGTGCCGGGCATTTTATGCATCCCAATTTTCATATTTTGGGCCCCGTTTGCATTTTAATGCGTTTGCCCTGCGGGAATCTGGGGAGAGAGCATGCACACAGACCCGAAGGTATTCTGCGGGTTGGGTGGTTGGGGTTGATTCGACCTTAGATCGAGGTCAGGCGGAGTTTGACGATTTGGTCGATGGTGATCTCTACGGAGGAAAGGTCAGCTCGGTGACCGGAAATCCGGTAGGGTTCGCGACGATTGTTGATTCGTGATATCGAAAATGTTTCGTTACGGGGTTGGGCTTTGGGAAGGGCGGGATCCGTCAAGATGGCCTCGACGGGGATTTCCATGACCATGGCATAGCGGAGAACCTTCAGTTCTTGCCCCTGGTCGAGGGTCTGGAAGTCGGTCGTGTATTTGCTTTGGCCGACCATGGCGCTTGCCATAGCGGTGCGGGCTTCTGTCGGCTGCCATTCATAATCAGGTGTCCCATTCGCAGGAACAGAAAGGGAAAATTCCTTGTTCCAGGGCGCGCTTCCGAGTATTTGAGAGGTTATGTTCCCTGGGGTGGGCGGGGGTTCCAGACCAAACTGAGAGAGCATTTCGCGAACCGTTTTTTCGTGGCCGGATTTAATGATGAAGCCCCAATTGGGAATTTGTTCTTCCGTGTGGGAAACGAACTGGGGGAAATTGGCGAGCTCTGCCCAGCGGTCCTTGCTTTGAATGTGCAACACGGTGGCGTTATGGCGAATGTTGCTTCCGGAATGAACGGAAATCCACTCGTCAACGCCCTGGGCAACGGAATCGGGGAGGTGTGCCCAGGTCATGAAATCTTGCAACCACTTGATGGACAGGCCAGAACGCAAGGCATCTAAAAGGGTGTCTTTGGTGAATTGGATGCGGATGAAGCCTTCGTCGCTCAATGGTTCGGCGATGCAGGCTGCCGTGAACAGGTGTCTTAGTGGCGAATGGGTCGAAAAGACGGCTTCGAAATTCGCGGTAGAGCGCGGTGGGTGAGGAGGTTCGGCTTCATGTAGCCAAGTCCCGTGCTCCATCCAGCATTTGCCTTCTGGGCTTAGCCGGACCAGGGAATGGCGACTCTGGTGCAGGTTGATTTCGATCAAGCCCAGCAACCACAGTTCGCGAACGACCCTGGGAAGACTTGCCCAGGCGTGGGTCTGCCCGGAACTGGGGTGTCTGGTGAAGGGAGTGAGGGGCCACAGGGCCCGGGAAAGGGAGCCGAGATCGACACTTTCGGGCCAATCGGAAAGCAATTGCCGCAAGGCTTGGGGTCCCTCGCCGAAGCGCTGAGAAATCCACCAGTTGCAGATTTGATGGCGAAGGCGTCCGGGATGTTGGGCGAGGCATGCGAAAGCCCCTTCGCCCAGGCTGATTTCACCTTCGGAGATATTGAACCAGCCGTGTTCGCTCAAAAATTGCAAAAGAAGAATCCGCTCATCGGCCTGGGCCACTTCGGAAAGGAATGCGGTTGAAGCAAATGCGGCCTCAAGAACCGTTTGACTGCGCCGGTGTATTTCGCCCGTGGCCGTCACTTTGAGCTGGCCTTTTTGAATCAGCGCACAAGTCCTTGCCAAATGCCAAATCAGCTGGTTTCCGTTGTGGTGCCAACGGGTTGTTGGAGTAGAAGCCCCTTCGGAAAGGGCCATGCGGAACTGGTGATTAAAATCAGTGAATCCGAAGTAGGCGCTTTGCCCTGGAGTGGTCGTGCGGAAAAGGATCAGCGACTCGGCAGCCTCGAGCAGGAACGCGGGTAAGGCAACTTGATTTTCGCGGGCTGTAGCCACCATGATTTCGGATGCGGTCAGTCCCCGGGTTCGGGATGCATAAATCCATTGAATGCAGGCCAATTGCCAGGCTTCCAGCTTGGAGACCCAATCGGCGAGGCGTGCCGGAGAACCAATGATGTCAATGGATTCCTGCAGGATGCGTGCGTTGTTCAGCAGGCCCTTTTTTCCCACGAACTTTTGATGGATCGCGGTGAGGGCGGTCTTTGGGGCGGCTTCAAGAAATGATTGCAAACTTTTCACAAGGCGACAAAGATAGAAAAGTGAAAAGCTGGAAGCGTGCCTGCGCCTCCAGCTTTGATATTTGAGCTTTTCAGTGCGGGAATTACCCGAGCAGACTGAGTACGCTCTGTGGCTTCTGGTTCGCTTGGGACAACATCGAAGTCGAGCTCTGGACCAGAATCTGGTTTCGAGTAAACTGGGTTGTTTCTTGCGCGAAGTCGACGTCACGGATACGGGATTCAGCGTCCTGGGTATTGAATTCCTGGTTCGCGATATTGTTGATCGTATGATCCAGACGGTTGATGAACGAGCCTAGGTCTGCACGTAGCTTGTTCACTTTGTCCATGGCAGCATCAATAGAGACGATCGCGGTGGTGGCCGAGGACTGTAGGGATACCCCGACCGCACCGGTACCGCTGGTACTTGTGTTGAGGGATCCGGTGGAAACAGAGCCGATCGTGATCAGGATTTCGTCTGCGGCATTTGCGTTAGCACCGATATGGAGGACTGATCCTGCCGCACCTGCACCAAAGCCCGTGCCATCGAGCAAGGTCATGGTATTGTACTGGGTCGAAGCCGTAATACGATCCACTTCGGACGAAAGTTGCTTGAATTCTGCATCCAGGTAGCTACGATCGGTTGAAGTGAGGGTATCAGACGATGACTGAACAGCAAGTTCGCGCTGACGCTGTAGGACTGAGTCGATTTCATTGCAAGCGCCTTCAGCGATTTGCAAGAGAGCGATGCCATCCTGGGCATTCATCTTGGCGCGACCCATACCTGTGACCTGAGCTCGTAACCGTTCGGAAACCGCAAGGCCTGCAGCATCATCCGAAGCTCGGTTGACGCGTAAGCCGGTAGACAGCTTTTCGAGCGATTTGCTCATGGACTTGTCTGCATTCTGAAGCGATGTCTGGGTGATCATCGCACTGACGTTATGATTAATTCTCATGGTATTATCCTCCGTGTCTGTGAGTAACCCGCAACTTCCTTGTTGCGGCGCTTTACCAGTCTTCCCGACGGACGCCGGAAAGACAGAGTAAATGTGTTCCGCATCCCTAGTCTAACCGCTGGCTGCCTGCCCAAGCGATTAGCTATGGATATGGCTAGCCTTAACCACCGAGTAGCGAGAGTACGCTCTGCGGCTTTTGATTCGCCTGAGATAACATCGAAGTCGAGCTCTGGACCAGGATCTGGTTTCGAGTGAACTGGGTTGTTTCATGGGCGAAGTCAACGTCGCGGATACGAGATTCTGCATCCTGGGTGTTGAATTCTTGATTGGCAATATTATTGATGGTGTGATCCAGGCGATTAATGATCGAGCCCAGATCGGCGCGCAGTTTGTTCACAATGTCCATTGCTGCGTCAACAGAAACAATGGCGGATGTGGCTGCGGATTGTAAGGAAACGCCAACGGCAATGGCTCCAGTCACCGCATTATTATTGGTGCTTGTGCCGAGCGAGCCGGTGGAAATCGATCCGATCGTCACCAGGATTTCGTCTGAGGTACCGGCATTTGCACCGATATGGAGGACGGATCCTGCTGCACCTGCACCAAACCCGGTGCCATCCAGCAAAGTCATGGTATTGTACTGGGTGGAAGAGGTGATACGATCCACTTCGGCCGAGAGCTGCTTGAACTCAGCATCCAAGTAGCTGCGGTCAATCGAGGTGAGTGTATCCGAAGATGCCTGCACAGCGAGTTCACGCTGACGTTGCAGAACGGAGTCAATCTCATTGCAAGCGCCTTCAGCGATCTGCAAGAGGGCGATGCCGTCTTGTGCATTCATCTTGGCGCGGCCCATGCCATTGACCTGAGCACGTAACCGTTCGGAAACCGCAAGGCCTGCTGCATCATCGGAAGCCCGGTTGACGCGTAAGCCTGTAGACAGTTTCTCGAGCGATTTGCTCATGGACTTGTCTGCATTCTGAAGCGATGTCTGCGTGATCATCGCGCTGATATTATGATTAATTCTCATGGTGTAACTTCCTTGTTTTATGAAGGTTCCATTCTTGCGCGTCCTTGCCCAAGTTCCGGGAGCCTACCTCATGTTTATCGTCCAATGCTTTTCGAAACTTGATAGGGGATGAGGAAATAATTTCCAGGTTGGAATATTTTGCCGAAATCCAACGCAAAAGAGCAGACGATCGGCGTGTGTTGTAAATGATGTGTTGCGTCAATAATGGTGAGAGGCGTTTGGTCTATTATTTGCCTCAAAACCCAGTAGATATGTTTTCAGGCAAATAAAAAAAGCACCGGAGGGCAATCCGGTGCTTCACTTGAAAACAGGGCAGTTTTCAATGCGCATACAATGTATCGACCCCCCAGGTAAAAAACTTGAGGGATAAATAAAAAAAACTCTGGGCAGGCACCCAGAGTGAATAATAACCATGAGATTGGAGTATAGAAATCAGAAAGAACGGAATTAGCCTCCGAGGAGCGCGAGCACGCTCTGCGGTTTTTGATTGGCCTGAGACAACATCGAAGTCGAACTCTGCACCAGGATCTGGTTTCGAGTAAACTGGGTTGTTTCTTCGGCGAAATCAACATCGCGGATACGGGATTCAGCGTCCTGGGTATTGAATTCCTGATTGGCAATATTGTTAATGGTGTGGTCAAGGCGGTTGATCACAGAACCGAGATTTGCACGGAGCTGGTTCACCGTTTTCATCGCATCGTCAACGGATGTGATGGCTAAGGTTGCTGAGGCCTGGGTGGATACGCCCACTGAATTGGAACCACTGGTGCTAATGTTTAGCGAACCCGTAGAAACGGAGCCAATGGTCACAGAAATTTCGTCTGCGGTATTTGCATTGGCACCAATGTGAAGGATCGATCCTGCCGCACCTGCACCGAAGCCAGTGCTATCGAGCAAAGTCATCGTATTGTACTGGGTGGAAGTAGCAATACGATCCACTTCGGAAGCGAGCTGCTTGAATTCTGCATCCAAATAACTACGGTCGGTAGTGGTTAATGTATCGGATGAAGCCTGTACGGCAAGTTCGCGCTGACGCTGAAGAACGGAGTCGATCTCGTTGCAGGCGCCTTCGGCGATTTGCAAGAGTGCGATGCCATCTTGGGCGTTGGCTTTTGCCCGGCCCATCCCATTTACCTGGGCACGAAGTCTTTCCGAAACCGCTAGACCGGCGGCATCGTCCGATGCTCGGTTAACCCGAAGGCCCGTGGAAAGTTTCTCCAGGGATTTGCTCATGGAACTATCTGCTTTGCCCAAAGCAGTCTGCGTGATCATCGCAGAGACGTTATGATTAATGCGCATTGAAAACCTCCATGTTTTCTTTATTATTGATCAAAAGCATCCTGCCTTTGATTGCTACTTGCGTAGCCTGCCCTAAATACAATATCGACAGGAAAAGCCAAACCTTTAGCGAAGGATCAAAGAAATTTAAAATAGGGGTTTCTGGGACAAACAAAAAAAAAGGCCCGGTGGTGAAACCGGTGCCGTTCAGTTCAAAGAAAATGACAAGAAGGGGGCGAATTACGCCTCACTCATCCTCGTCTTCGTCTTCTTTGTCTTCTTCTTCCAGCGCCCCGGGAAACAGCTTGAAGTACTGGGATTTTTCCCCGTCAAAGAGCTTGAGGATGCGTTCTTCCTCAAATTCTTCGCGGTCGATGTTCTGCATAAAGAATTCGTCCGTGGCGAAGGATTTTTCCTGAATCGACTTTTTAATTTCGAGAACAATGTCCACGTTGTCCCATAAAATGTAAACCGAGCCAATGGCGGATTGGCCAAAGATGTCAATATCGCCAAAGGTGTTGTTTTTCGCTGTGTCCAGGGCAACTTCAGTGGAGTCCGCGGCCCAATTGCTGGCGACACAGGCAAAAAGCAAAATCCAGATGGCTTTTCCGAGGTTCCTCATAACGGTAATATATAAAAGCCCACCGAGCTTTGATTCAATGGGCATGGCGCTTTCAAAAAGCCTTGCGATGGATCACATGGATGTGTCTAGGCTAAAGGAAGCCAAGGCTTGACTTCGGTTACGGGCTCCAAAAGACCGGCCCGTTCCCTCAATATGGCTGCAGCTGCGATCATGGCGCCATTATCGGTACAGAATTCATGGCTGGGGACTGCAAAAGCTACTCCAAGTTTTGCACAGGCTTCACCGAGTTTCGCCCGCAAGTGACGGTTCGCGCTGACCCCTCCACAGAGCACCAGAGTTGGAGCTTCTGTCTGCTTGAGCGCCTGGATAGCCTTGCGCACCAGGATGCTCACGATGGCCTCCTCGAGGCTCGCACAAATGTGCGCCATATTGTCTTTCAGAAATTCGGGATCATGCTCCTCCGAATAGCGGAGGACGGCGGTTTTCAGCCCGGAGAAGGAAAATTCGCAACTCGCATCGTTGCGCAATCCCTCGGGGAATTTGAAGAATTTCCGATTTCCTTCGGAGGCGCGCTGGGATACGATGGGTCCTGCGGGGTAGCCCAGGCCCAAAACCTTTCCACACTTGTCGAAGGCTTCGCCTGCGGCATCGTCCCGCGTCCGTCCAATCAGCTGGTATTGGAAGCCTGGCTTGACCAACATCAATTCCGTGTGGCCACCCGACACGGTCAAAGCCAGAAAAGGGGGGTGTAAACCGGGTGTGGAGAGATGGGCTGCGGCAATGTGACCCTCCAAATGGTTCACGCCAAAGGTTGGAATTCCCAAGTCCCGGGCGAGCCCGCGGGCGAAGGAAGCTCCCACCAGCAACGGCCCCATCAATCCCGGTCCGCGGGTAAATGCAATGGCGCCGATTTGATCGAGGCCTACTCCCGCCTGTTTGATGGCCGATGCAAAAATGGGATGGATTTTTTCGAGATGGGCACGCGCTGCAATTTCCGGGACGACGCCCCCAAAGGAGCGATGCTCCTGAAATTGGCTGTAAAGAGGATTGGAGAGGACCGTCATGTCGCCACGCACCACGGCACAGGCCGTTTCATCGCAGGAGGTTTCTATGCCGAGCCATAATTTACCTGGATTGGACAATGGGGTCACCGGGCTTGCTCCGAATAGGGATTGTTGGTCAGATGAATGAATTTGGGATTGGTACTCCAAGACTCAATGCGCTGCCTGACCGTTACGGTTGGAGGCAGGCTGTCGGTGAATTCGACCTGGAAACGGGAAAGGGGAATGAAAATATTGATGTCTGCAGGGGAAATTCCGGCGAGTTCGGTTTTTCCGCCCGAAAGGGTTAACGAAACCCTTGCCGGTGATAGCGCAAAAGAACCGGAAGGAGGGGCACCCACCAGCTGTAAAGGCAAATCCTTGAAGGTGACCGAAAACCGTTCCTGGACATCAATGGCCAGGCGAATGGACTGGATCGATAAAGTTACCTGGCTGGGCAGGGCCTCGGAAGCCAGGGGGATTTGAATCGTGTCCGGAGAGTCCAGGTCGGAAACCGGTTCCGAGGATGTGTTGATTTCGTAAATTTTGGTGAGAACGCTACGGGCTCCAGAAATGGAAATCGATGGGGGAACCATGACCGGAGGCCCAATGATCAAATGGGATTCCTTGGGGTGCAAGGGGGTGCGCAATCGGATGGGGATCTCGCGGGTAATCCGTGTGTCGATCTCGATTTCAAGTGAAGCAAGTCGGGGCGACCCTTTAAAATAAAGACCACTGGTTTCGGTGTGGAAATGGGAGGCATTGAGGAAAAATTCTTTTTTGCCGAGGGGGGCCTTGGAGAGGTCGAGATCCATTGAGGCGAAGGAATCATCTTGTTTGGCTCGGATCAAGTCCATTCCGGATCCCTCCAGTAAGACGCTGACGGTCTTAGGGACATGGCTGGATATGGCAAGGATTTTGGGCAGATTGATCAGCCGCAAGGGGATTTCCATTTCAATCTGGTAGGTTCGGCTGGAAACAACAAAGAACCAGAGCGAAATGGCACAGATCAATGCTACGATTTTAAGGCCGAGTAACTTCATGTAGGTATTGAATTTAGCTATATTGCCCAGAGTGCAAGGGCAGTTATTCTATCTAGTTTCCGAGGCGTTTCGAGGTTGGAAACAACATCGGACTGTGATTGTTCCTTCGATCGTCACCATTTTCCTTTGTTCCATGCTTTTGGCCGCTTCCCTCAGTTTTTTCCTGGGCGCCATGCGTGGAATATCCCATCGGGATGCATTTTACGAAATCGAAGCGTTTTTTGTGGAGAATCCTGGGCCGGCCCAGATTGACTCGCTGCGCCAGTCCATTTTGTCCATCAAGCCGGTCGAGGCCGTTCGTTACATCGATCCGGACCAGGCAAAAGAAGAATTCCGTACCAATTTCTCCGCTGAAATGTTGGACTTGATTGAAGGCAATCCGCTTCCCGCGTCCTTTCGTATTACCCTTCAGCCCAAGCGTCGCAATCCCATGGATCTGGAGTCCGTTATGGGAGAATTGAATCGGTGGCAGGTTTTTGATATGGTCCAAGCTCCGCTGGCCTGGTCCCAATGGATTGAACGCTGGCGGTTCGATATGGTTTTTTGGCCCCTCCTCGTTTCCTTTTTGCTTTTGGTTACCTTGGGGCTCATCATTGGAAATGCCGTTCGCCTGACCCTTTATTCCCGTCGTCTCCTGGTTGAAAACATGAAGTACGCCGGAGGCAGTTATTTTTTCATCCAGTTCCCCTTCGTTCTGGAAGGCTTTATGCAAGGCGTAATCGGAAGTTCGGCCGCGGTTCTTGTCTGGGCCTTGATTGTCTGGTCCCTGGAGTCCAATTTGCCAGTTCTTGTCCCCTATTTGACAGGCCTCGGCTACATTCTGGTTTCGATCGTCCTGGTGGTTTCCTTGATCGGCACTTACGCGAGCTACCGCTCAGTCCGGGTATTCCTGCAGAAGTCCCTGTGAGAGCATGGTGCGCCTGAGCCTTTTTTTCCTGCTTTTGGTCCTGGGCTTCTTTCAGCCCGTTTTTGGTGCGACCTCTGCTATTGAAAAACAGCTTCGGAACCAACGCGAGGTTCTGAAGAAGATGGAATTGGAGCTCGAGGAGCAGCGCAAGCAGCTCAAAGCCATGGAAAGCGAAGAAAAGGGCGTGCTGAACACCATCTCCCTCCTCGACCAGAATTTGGGGCAGACCAAGGACTATCTGCGCGAAATTGTGCGTACAGAAGGGACGCTGAATTCTTCGGTAGGTGTTTTGCGAAAGGAATTGGATTCCATTGGAACCGACGTGGACCGCCAACAGGAAGCCATGAAGAAGCGAATCCGCGAGCTGTATATGCAAGGTCGCAGAAGCCAGGTGGAACAACTCTGGCAACTCCTGCAGAAGAAAGAATCACCCGACCGTAGCCTCTACCAGGTTCGCAGATTGTTGCGCGATGACGAAGACCGGGTCTCCCGTCTTCACAGCTCGGAACGGGAAAGGCTCGAACGGCAAAACCGCATGGAGTCGAGGATTTCGGAGCTATCCCGGCTAAGACGGCGCAAGGCAGAGGAAGAGGCAGGTTTAGCGACTCAAATAGCCAGCCAGGAAACCGCACTGGACGGACTCCGTCGTGATAAGGATGTGCGCCAAAAAGCCCTGGAAGAATTTGAACGCAATCAAAGAATGATGATCGCCCTCATCGAAACCCTGGAAACCAGGCGCAAACAGGAAGAAGTGAGAAAACGCAAGGAAAACGAGGAACGCAAACGCAAAGGGCAGAAACCCCAGCACGTTACCGAAGCCATTGTGGCGGTGGGTCCCAAATGCGTTCCTTTGAAAGGTGAGCTGATCTCTGAATTCGGAATGCATGAACATCCAATACTTCGAACCCTGACCCGTAATCTCGGAATAGAAATCCGGGCCACGCGAGGTGCACCCGTGAAGGTTGCTGCCGCGGGTTCGGTCATCAAGGTTGCCAGCATGGGTGGCAGAGGAACGGCGGTAATCGTCCAACATGGAGATGTTTTCACTGTTTACGGGCATTTGCGAAATATAATGGTCCGGGAAGGGCAGGCCCTTCGCTATTGCCAAGTGATTGGAGAAGCCTCCGACGATGATTCCATGAATGGTCCAAAATTGTATTTCCAAGTGAGTCAGGCAGGGCGGGCTATTGACCCCCAAGAATGGCTGAGGAGTGAACCTTGAATTTATTGATGAATCCACCCGGATCCTGGAACGAGTCCATTCAGCAATTGAAGCTCGCCTGGCAAGCGGGCCGCTTCCCTCAGGCGCTTTTGCTTACTGGGCCGACCGGAATTGGAAAAAAGCAATTGGCCATGGACCTGGTTGCATTCCTGACCTGCTCCAATGCGGACAAGCGACCCTGTGGAACCTGCTTCAATTGCAAAATGGCCTATGAGCCTGGTGCCAGCGATCACTGGCTGGTCCCTTTGATTATTGATAGCGATGATCGAAAAAAGAAAGAAAAGGTCGATGAGGCCACCTCGGAAGTTTTAAATACGGTGATTCCCAACCCATACCACTCGGGGCTTATTCCCTCAACGGCATCCATTTATGTGGATCAAGTCCGCTTTATGGAGGACCGTCTTTCGCTAAAATCCACCGGCGTGCGGGCGTTTATCATTTTAGAGGCGGACGCCATGAATGAGAACGCCGCCAATGCGCTCCTAAAAAGGCTAGAAGAGGCACCTCCACAAACCTATTTCATCTTGACCTGTTCGTCTCGGCATCGCTTGATGCAAACCATCCAGTCCCGGTGCATGCCCATGCAACTGCCTCCGCTGACCGCTGGTGAAATTTCGACAATCCTTGCAGCTTGCGGACATCAATCGGTGGGTGCGGATTTGCTGGGAATGTCGATGGGTTCGGTGGGCAAGGCCATGCAATGCATCGAAATGGATCTCGATACCACGATCCTGCGTGCCGAAGAATTCTTGAGTTTTGTGGCTGGAAAGCAGTGGAGTCCGCTTTTTTTCAGCATGGATGAGTGGTTTTCCAAGGAAACGGATCCGGCGGTGTATTTCCTGGAAGTTCTAGCGGTTTTGCTTGAAGATGGCCTGCGTAAGAGTTCGGGCGTGGATTTGCGTCTGCCCACCCGAAATGGCGGAGGAGGTGCCCATTATTCTCCGGATCAAGTCTCCCGCTATGTGGGAGTGATCAGCGAAGCCCAGAACCGCATTATTGACCGCAGGGGTTCGGTAAGCATGATTCTTCAAACCATGGCTCTACAGTTTCAAAGCTAGGAGCCTTAGGCTTATTCCTACAACTGTTTCCGGAATTTCGCCGATTTCTTTCTACCCTTGACCCATATGATTTTTGAATCTCTGAAAATACCTCCAGCACCGCAGGCGCCCGAGTCTGAAGCCCAGGCAATTGCCTTGGCGTTTTCCGTGCCTCTTTGGTTTGCTCATTTGCTTTGGACCCGCGGTCATCAAACGCAAGAGCAGGTGCGGGAATTCTTGGAGGGGCCAAACAATGCCATCGGAAACCCCTGGCTTTTGAAGGGGATGGAAGGAGCGGTGGAAACCATTCTCGCCTACCGGAGCAGCGGGCGTGAACTTTGCATTTTTGGCGACTATGATCTGGATGGTATTTCAGGTGCAGCCTTGTTGGTCCATGCTTTACGTCGTGCAGGGGGCTGGAAGCTAAGCTATCGCTTGCCAAGCCGGTTCGGTGATGGTTACGGCATGAGCCTCGGGATTGTGGAATCCATTTACGAGAGCGGTGCCCGGGGGATCATTTCCGTAGACACCGGGATCACGGCCAACCGCGAAATTGCGCGTGCCCGGGAGCTCGGAATGGATGTGGTGATCGTGGATCATCATCGTCCTCCAGACGACGGTTTGCCCAATGCGACTGCGATCCTGGATCCCTGGCAAGATGGCTGCACCTACCCGCACAAAGATTTGAGCGCAGTCGGCGTCGCCTATAAGTTAGCCTGTGCTCTTTATGAACGCATCGACTTGGGTGGTGCCGATGATTTCCTTGATTTGATGGCTTTGGGAACCCTCTCCGACATGATGCCCATGAACCCTGAAAACCGGCAAATCCTTCGCATTGCCCTGGCCCGCATGCCCAAGAGCGTTTTCCCCGGAGTTAAGGTCCTCTGTGAAAGCGTGGCGGATTCGGATGGACATTTGGGGACTCAAGACATCCTGTTTCGAGTGGCCCCCCTCATGAACGCTCCTGGGCGGCTCGACAAGCCCGACAATGCCCTAGAAATGCTCTTGAGCCTCACCGAAAAAGAGGCGCTCCGGACCATTGAAAAATTGCGAACGGCCAATGACAAGCGCCGTGAAATTGAAGCCGAAATTACCCGCGAAGCCATGGCCCAGGCCGAATCCCGGGTCAAGGACCATCGTGTGCTCGTGGTGGATTCCGTAGGCTGGCATTTGGGTGTATTGGGTATTGTTGCATCTAAACTTACGCAAGCTTTTGGGCGTCCCTCCGCAGTGGTTTCTGTCAGTGCAGAGGGAGTGGGCTCGGGCTCGGTCCGTGGAGTAGACGGATTCGATTGGCATCAAGCCCTTTCGGATACCCGCGATCAGTTTGACCGTTGGGGCGGACACAAAAATGCCGCAGGGTTTAGCCTACAAGCCGACCGACTGGAGTTTGTGCGGCAAAGTTTCGAGACATCCGCGATTAACCAGGGTTATGAACCCGGAATCGCCCAACCGGTTGTGGATTGCCACGCCGAAGTGCGCCTTTGCGATATGAATATCGCCTCCATGGAACTCCTCCGGCGCCTAGAGCCCTGCGGACGTGGGAACCCTGTGCCCATTTTAGTCGCGCGCAAAGTCAAATTTCCCAGCGGAATTCGTGAAATCCGGGGCGGACATCTTCAGTTCGAAGTGGTCCAGGAAGAGGGAATCCGGTTCGCCGCTGTGGCCTTTGGGCTCGGGTATTCCCCGGATTTGCTGCGCAAACAGGTGGATGGAGTGGACATGACCTTCGTTCCTTCTTGGAACAGCTATAAGGGCCGGCGGGTATTGCAGCTGCAAATCAAAGCCATCGCGCCCTGCGCACATCCCATTGGTCACCCCCGCGAAGACGGGGGTCTAAGTTGCCATTCTGCCCCAGACCCCCGCCTGGGCGGGGGTGACACAGGGAGTAATCCAGTTAAAGATCCATGCAATTCCTTATAAAACGGGGTTTCCGAGCGGCATTGGACCTAGCCTTTCTATATTTGTTGCCATGAGCAACACCAAGAAAATGTGGGATGGCCGGTTTGAATCCGGCATGGCAAAGTCGATGATGGAATTGAGTTTTTCCCTCGACTTCGATAAGGAACTCCTCGAGGAAGATATCCAAGGTTCCTTGGGGCATTGCCGCGGACTGGTCCAAAGCAAAATCCTGACTGAGGCCGATTTCGCGAAAGTCAAAAATGGTCTCGAAGAAATCCTCGCTGATTTCAAAGCGGGCAAATCGCTCTTCAACGAATCCGATGAAGATGTCCACATGGCGGTAGAGCGGGTTCTTACGGCGCGGATTGGCGACTTAGGCAAAAAAATCCACACCGGGCGTAGCCGCAACGATCAGGTCTCTACCGATTTCAAGCTTTATCTGCGTCATCGGGCTGCGGACCTCCTGGTTGAAATCAAGGATCTGCAACGAGTCATCTTGGCTCTATCCAAGGAGCACCTGGGCCGGATCATGCCGGGCTACACCCATGTCCAGCAGGCGCAGCCCATATATTTCTCCCACTACCTGATGGCTTTTTTCTTTGTATTGCAGCGGGACCGCCAGCGTCTACAGAATTTTTTGGCTCTGCATTGTCAATTGCCATTGGGTTCCGGCGCCATGGCCGGCTCGGCATTCCCCTACGAGCGCAAGCTGGTGGCTGCGGAACTTGGATTCTCCGATGTCTCCTCTAACAGCATTGATGCGGTTTCCCATCGCGACATGGCGCTTGAATTTTTAGGCGACCTTTCCATCATTGGCGCAAGCCTAAGTCGCTATGCCGAAGATTTTGTGAACTGGAGCACCGCCGAATTTGGATTCCTGACATTGCATGACGCATTTTCCAGTGGTTCATCCATGATGCCACAAAAGAAAAACCCCGATTCCATGGAGCTGATCCGTGGAAAGTCCGGCCGTCTGATCGGTAATTACATGACCTTGTTTACGGTTGTTAAGGGCGCTCCGCTCAGCTATAGCCGTGACCTGCAGGAAGATAAAGAGCCTGTTTTTGATTCGGTAAAGACCGTGCGAGTTTGTTTGCAAGTCATGCGTGAAGCATTGGAAACCGCCCGCTGGAATTTTGCCACCATGGAACGGAAAATGCTTGGAGCCCTGCTGGCTACTGACCTAGCCGACCTTCTGGTGGAACGGGGCGTGGCCTTCCGTGATGCCCACCACATTGTCGGACGCATGGTGGGCGAGGCGGCCAAACGCGGAATCGAATTCAACGAACTTCCCGATTCCGAATGGGAATCTCTGCCCGGCAAAACCGAACTGCGCACCTTGCTCACTTTTGATTTTTCCATCAACCGTCGCTCCATCGAAGGAGGCACCGGCAAAGCTTCTGTGGAAGAGCAGTTTAGGAAAGCGGAGAGACTGCTGGAAGATAGTGGAAAGTAAACAGCCTGCATCTCAGCACCAAACCCTAGTGGAAAGTTGAAAGTTGCGGGATTGTTTCCCCAAAAAGAAATGATCACCCGCAATTTTCCACTTTAGAACTTTCAACTTGTACCCCAGTTTCCCTAACTCTCCACTCGTATCCCAATCCCCACTCGTATTATGCCCCCATCCTTCTCCCCTCTCTCTTGGCTTGAATCCCGCATGCTGTTTGGCATGAAGGCGGGTTTGGGGAATATTCGGGAGCTTTGCGCAAGGCTTGGCAATCCGCAGGAAAGCTGGGCCTCCATCCATGTGGTGGGCACCAATGGCAAGGGGTCAACGTCTTTTTGGCTCATGAAAATTCTTGAGGCCCACGGACTTCGGGTTGGGTTGTTTACCAGCCCTCATTTAGTCAGTATGAGGGAGCGAATCCGCGTGGGAGACTTGGCGATTTCTACGTCCGATCTAGAGCGCCATATATCCACCATTCATGAAGCGGGGAGCGACCTGGAGCCCACGTTTTTTGAGGTCCTGACAGCGGTCGCTTTCCTCTGGTTCCGGGACCAAAATCCAGACTTTGTGGTGCTTGAAGCGGGTCTCGGTGGGCGGTTGGACTCAACCAATTTGAAGGATAGCGGACTCTCCATTTTGACAAGCATCGGTTTGGACCACACAGAGATTCTTGGTGATTCGCTGGTTTCGATTCTGGCAGAGAAAATAGGGGTGTGGAGGCCAGGCGCAACATTATTCCACAACCTGAGCGATGATGTTTTGTGTGCAAATATTGATGCATATGGGAATCAATTACCTGGGATCCCGGTTCTGGTTCCCTGTAAAGATGATTTACTTTTGCCCCAAGCTGGTCGTGTTTATCAGGAAAATGCGAGCCTTTCTTGGGCTTGTGCGCAAAAGATTCTTGGGTCCCGATTCGATGGGGTCTTGGCCCGCAAAGCCTTGGCCAGTTCGGTCTGGGCGGGTCGCCAACAGGAGCTACGCAATCCCTTGACCGGCGCAGTGGATTGGATACTTGACGGAGCCCATAATGGGCACGCAGCCATTCGCCTTGCAGAGAATTTGCGTGCAAAATTCCCCGCGCAAAAAATTCCCCTCATCCTTGCGGTTCTGAAAACCAAGAATCCGCTGGAGATCATTCAGCCTTTGTTGCCCCATATTTCTGAAGTCCTCCTGACTCGGACGCCTCACCCCAAAATGCGAAACCCGGAGGAGATGGCATCGATGTTCGGGGACTTGCCGGTGCGAATTATACCCAATGCAATCGAGGCGCTGGAACAGGTCTCCCCACAGCACGGGCCTGTGCTGTGCACCGGCTCGCTTTACTTTGTGGGTCTCGTGGTGGAACAGCTGAAATCAAGCTATTCGGAACTGGATTGGTTCCGGCAGTTTGCTCCAAATCAAAACGAACTGAAGTAGCAGAAATTCGGCTTGGGATTACACCCCAATCCGTTTAAATTCCGAGACAATTGTCGTTGCGATATAAGACGGTTGTGCGATCCAGGGAGTTTCCGGTAGGTTTTAACCCCTCAAATTCCAATTCGCGGAAGCCGTGCTGAACGGCCGCGTCGAGCCCTGGACGATAAAAATCACGTTGGGAGTCATCCAGAAGAATGACGCCAGCAGGTGTAAGCTTGTTGAGGCTCTGAAGCAGACAATTGACCCGGTCACGACCATCGATGATGATCACATCGTACAAATCCGGGGTGTTTTGGATCATCCGGCAATATAGGCCGTCCACATCCTTGGGTTGGTAAAGAAGCTTGCAGTTCGAGGGTAGGTCCTTGGCAATCTTTGCAATCCAGGCTTCATCATATTCGATGGAAACCACCTTTTCCACGAGAGCCGCATAAAAATGGGTGGAATAACCACTTCCATATTCAAAAAGATTGAAGTGTTTCCTGAGGCGTTTCTGGAGAAACTGGATCACATTGTAATTCATCCATGGAAGGGGTGCCCCATTGATATCACAGGGGGTGCCCTTGGCCATGCTCAAAATCCAACCGGTTTTAATGAGGTAGGAGTCTGGAGAAATAATGAGCTGGTTAAGAATCTTCAATAATAAGGGATCATCGACTTGCATGGCTGTTCCTAGGTTCCTTCATAGAGCAAGTTTAAAAAAAATATCAGTGCATGTTGCTCAAATTGATATATTCTAAGATATGACGCAACTCGATAAAAATCAACACTTTATAAAAGTTCCAGTGCATGTCGATGCCACGGAATACTCCATTCCGACCCAGTGGCGGAGTTTAGGAGCGGCAAACAAGGCTCAACATGTGGTTGATTTATCTGCAGGAAGAGGGATCAAGCCTGTAATTGTGCTGGAAGTCGGTGCCGGCGATGGGGCCATTCTGAAGAAGCTCTCCGATTTGGGTTTTGGGGAACAACTGCATGCGCTAGAAATTTCGGCGTCCGGGGTGGAAATTATCCGGAAGCAAAATATTCCTCGACTAAAGTCCTGCACCGTTTTTAATGGCTATGAACTCCCCTTTGAGGATCATTCGGTTGATTTGGTTATCCTTTCCCACGTAATCGAGCATGTGGAATATGAGCGGGTCCTCCTGAGGGAAATCCACCGCGTCTCCAGGTACCAGGTCATGGAAATCCCCTTGGACTTTCATAACCTTTCCCCTGCCTTTCATTTTCTTGGACCTAGCTATGGCCACATTAATGCGCATAGCCCCGCTTCCTTTCGGTTCCTTCTGGCAACAGAGGGGTTTTCGCTATTGGGGGATTCCCTAGGTCGTGGCTCCTATGAATTAAAAGAGTATGACTTTTTTGAAAACCATGGAAACCCAAGGACGGATTCGAGCCTTGCCCAATTCAAGCGTGATTATCAAAATGACCATTCGCAATATTTGGGCAAAAGTGGAACAGAAAAGGAAAATTCATCCGAGTATTATGCTGTATTGACTCAGGCGGATTCCCCTGCTGAAATCCGTAATCGGGCCATGCATGTTTTGAAAGGATATCTGGATGGCAGGCAAACGCACCTGGCTAAAATGATCTTTGAAAAGTATGTGGGAAAAGAAAATGGAAGGAGTGAAGCCCAAGTCCTTATGGAACATGCCCAAAAACTTGGAATTGCTTCAGCTGTAGAATATTTTTCCAGTATCGCCACGCAATCACAGAATATTTACATCGGCAATGATTACGGGGGCTGGTTGGTGAATCCCGTAGGCCTCGGGAATGAATCTGTGGTGTATTCATTTGGCGTGGGTGAGGATATTTCCTTTGATTTGGGTTTAATGACTCAATTTGGAACAAATATCTATGCCTTTGATCCCACCCCCAAATCCATCGAATGGATTAAAAAGCAGAACCTGCCTCAAAAATTTCATTTTTTCCCCCTGGGTTTGATGGATTATGATGGAATGGCGCAATTTAAATTACCCGCCAATCCCAATCATGTTTCCTGTTCCGTATTTGACTCGAGCCATCTTTCAGACCAAGTGGTCGAGGTGGATGTTCGCAGGCTGTTCACCCTAATGAACCAATTGGGCCATCGCCAAGTGGACCTGCTAAAAATGGATATCGAGGGTTCTGAATATGGAGTGATTGCGGACCTTGTTCACTCCAAGGTTAGACCCGCTCAGATCATGATAGAATTCCACCATCGCTTTGAATCCATCGGAAACCAAAAAACCATTGACGCGATAAATATGTTGCGAAATGTCGGGTATGATCTCTTTTATGAAAAGAATAATTACCAAGAAGTCAGTTTTTCCTTTAAAGGGAGCACGCCTTGAGTAACGCACGGAATTTTTGGTCTAAGCATACCGCGACCGTCTTAATTGCATACAACAGGCCAAGTCATACGAGTAGGGTTATTGAGGCCCTTCGTGGTCATCAAATACAAAATCTCATTATTCTCTTGGATGCACCGAAAGACCCTGCTCAGCAAGCAGCGGTTTTGGAAACTCGGGAGTTGTTCCAATCGATTAATTGGACAAAGCCTCGGATAATTATTCAGGAGACAAACCAAGGCCTCGCCCGTTCTGTGGTCCAGGGCGTTCATTGTGCGCTTGAGGATCATGAGGCCGTGATTCTGCTTGAAGATGATTGTGTTCCCCAGGCACACTTTTTTGACTTTGTCTTCGACTCCCTGGAGCGGTATCGAGATGATATGCGGGTATTTGGGATTTCGGGCTATAGCATTCCCTTGCCTGAAGACCTGCGTAAATCCTATCCGCATGATCTGTATTTTTATCCACGAATGGGGAGCTGGGGGTGGGCTACCTGGAAAACCCGTTGGAAAAAGGATAATCGGAATTTAGCCCAGCTTACCATTCAGGCGATTCAGCAAGGTGTGGATCTGGAGCAAGGTGGGCTAGATGTTCCAAATGCATTAGGTCATGTAATGCTTGGCATGGTTAAGGATACCTGGACCTTGCCCTGGCTTGTCAATGTCTATCTACATCATGCTTGTTATGTTTATCCCACGGTGTCCCATATCGAAAATATTGGGCTTGATGGC
Source organism: uncultured Fibrobacterota bacterium (assembly GCA_903876665.1). Classification (GTDB taxonomy): domain Bacteria; phylum Fibrobacterota; class Fibrobacteria; order Fibrobacterales; family Fibrobacteraceae; genus CAIRAY01. Next base: position 19,244 of record CAIRAY010000051.1, read on the forward strand.
ACGGGCGTGCATTGTGGCAAGACGGATAAATACAATACCGCTCTGGCAGTAAATCCCGCGCAACGGTTTCCTGCAGAGCCATTTTTTGAACCCGAAATTTGCAAGCTTTTCGCTCAGTTTCAATCCGCACCAGATCGGCAGTTCTCCAATGAACAATTAATGGAAATTGCAAACAAAGTAAAGCTGAAAGTTGTTCATGTATGCACCCATGATCATGGCGGGGCCGGAGTCGCCGCGTTGCGTTTGCATCAAGGGCTAAAAGTGGCTGGAGTGGAATCTTCCATGCTGGTCCTGTCCAAACAATCCCAAGATCCCGACGTTCATCTCATTGGGAATTTGGATGCTTTCAACAAGCAATGGCATGATGTTCTCGTGAATCATCCTAATCGGCGTCAGGATCTAGAATACTTCAGTGATGCGATTTGTAATGTTGATCTATCCCGTAATCGAATATTTGCCGAAGCGGATGTCATTAATCTTCATTGGGTTGCAGGAATTTTAAATCATTCAACCCTCGCTTCCATGCTCCAGGGAAAGCCTGCGGTTTGGACTTTGCACGACATGAATGCATTTACGGGTGGCTGCCACTACAATTGGGACTGCGAAAAATTCATGCAAAATTGTGGTGCATGTCCTCAACTTGGGTCTACCCAAGAAAATGACATTTCTGCTCAAGCCCATATCCAAAAAAAAACCGGATACCGGGGTTCCAATCTTCATGTCGTTTCTCCCAGCGAGTGGTTGGCTGGGGAGGCCCGGCGTAGTTCGCTTTTGAGAGACAGGCCCGTTCATGTCCTACCCAATGGGTTTCCTTTAGATGTATTCAAGCCCGCCAATCGGGAGGAAGTCCGGGATCAATTGAAGATTGGCCAGAACCGAAAGGTTGTGCTTTTTGGCTGCGAAAGCCTGCTCAATGTCCGAAAGGGTTTCCGCTATATGCTTGAGGCCATCGCCTTGCTCGCCAAGGATGGGCATGAGCCACCTCTTTTCTGCTTTTTTGGTAGCCTTCCTCAAGGGTTGAACCTACCGGGAGAAACCTTAAGCCTGGGAATCATTCGCGATCCTAGCATGCTTTCGGCCGTCTATTCCATGGCAGATGTTTTTGTGATTTCATCTCTGCAAGACAACCTGCCCAATGTGGTTCCCGAGAGTCTGGGTTGTGGAACGCCGGTGGTTGGATTCCATTTGGGAGGCATTCCCGATATGATTCACCATGAGCGGACTGGCTATCTGGTGAAATCCATGAATGGATTGGCGTTGGCGACAGGGATTCGTTGGGTTTTGGACAATGTCAATCCTTCTATGCGCATTCGTTGTCGTCAATATGCGGAAGCCTGTTTTTCCCAGGCAGTCCAGGCGGAAAATTACCTAGGGCTATACAAAAGAATCCTTCTAGCCCCATTCGAGGGTGATTCTGTTGGGAAGCCATCCCTGGATTTACCCGCCAAGGCTCCACCCAAATTGATTAATCTAGGCTGTGGTTCACGCTTTCATTCCGCATGGGAAAATTTTGACTTTGCCTCCAACAATCCAGCCGTGAAGGTGGCAAATTTGCGGAAGGGCATTCCTTTGGCGAATGACTACGCGGATGCAATTTATCAATCCCATGTCCTAGAGCATTTCCCCAAGGCAGAGGCACCCCAGTTTATTGCGGAATGCTTCCGAGTTCTTCGGCCAGGTGGTGTTTTGCGCGTGGCGATTCCTGACTTGGAGCCTATTGCCAAACTCTATTTGCAGTACCTTCAGGATGCGTTACGGGGCATTCCAGAAGCAGATGATCGCTATGACTGGATGACTATGGAGTTGCTGGATCAACTCGTGCGCAACAGGCCAGGAGGCTCCATGCTTGAATGGTGGACAGCTCCGGAACTCCGGGCCAAGGAATTCATTATTGAGAGAACCGGGGAGGAAACTCGCAGGGTTCTCGACAGTATTCGAAATGGCGCGCGTCCCCCTGTGTTTCCCGAGCCATCGAATGCGCAAGCGCTGGGCGAATTCCGTCTATCCGGAGAAATCCATCAGTGGATGTATGACCGCTTTAGCTTAGCCCGGTTGCTGAAAGATGCCGGCTTTGTCGGTGTCCGGCAAGTGACGGCTCAGGAATCGGCGATTGAAAGGTTTTCCTCCTTTCAGCTAGACACCAATGAACAAGGTGGAACCCGCAAGCCGGATTCATTATTCATGGAAGCCCAAAAGCCACAGGAGAAAACCTATGAGGTCACGGCCATAGTTTCTGTGTATAACGCCGAACGCTTTATGAAACACCGCTTGGATAATCTGTTGTCCCAAACCCTAGGGGATAAACTTGAAATCCTGGTGATTGATGCGTTTTCTCCTCAGAATGAACGCTCCGTCGTTCTTCCGTATCTGGCCCAGCACGACAACATCAAGTATATCCGACTTGAAGAACGGGAAGGCCTTTACGCCTCCTGGGCTCGCGGGTGCAAGCTTGCGCGCGGGAAGTACATCACCAATGCCAATGCCGACGATGTGTTGCGTTTCGATGCACTGGAGCTTCTGGCAAAGGAGTTGGATGAGCATCCTGAATCCGGACTGGCGTATGGTGATTTTTGGGTGACAAACCGGGATAATCAGAATTTTAGGAATCATGTGCGCATTGGTTATGCCCTTCGTCCGGATTATGATCCCAGGTTAATGCTTTGGGGTTGCTATATGGGTCCTCAACCCATGTGGCGAAAATCAATACATGCCAAAATTGGGCATTTTGATCCCTCCTACAAGGCCGCAGGTGACTATGAATTCTGGTGTCGTATTGTAGCTGCCGGCTACAGTATGCGACATGTCGCTCAGTTTTTAGGAACCTACCAGCATAATCCATCTGGCATAGTAAATAGCAACCAGAACGCAACCGCCGTAGAGACCCAAAAGGTTCGGGAGCTTTATGGAAACACCATTGTCAGGCCCTCCCCTCAGCCCATTTTTGACCACTACCGTTTTAATTCCTCTTTGCCCATGGATCGGCATGGACTCATCATGGTCAAAGCGGGATCGGATCCTGTGCAGTTGGATCGAGCTCTGCAAATCATCTGGAGAAACACTTTCTTTCCTTACCGAATTGGTGTGGTGGATGACCTCGAAAATCAGGATGTTACGGATCGACTTCGAGAAATGATGAATCAAGGTGTGGTTCAATTCATAGTAGCACCAACGGCGAATGTTCGATTCGTGGACCCCAGTGCCGCTTTCATCGTCCATGTTCTTGTAGAAATAACAGCCCTCTCTTCGACCTGGCTTGAAGTTCTAGCGGGAATATTGGATCAAGAAGCCCGAGTGGAAAAATTATTTTGGGATGGGGATGCCAGGGAAAGAAAACACCAAGTTTTGGACCCCGATTCGTTATTGAATGCCCCTGTGCAGGCTTATCTGACAAAGCCGCCATTAACGAAGGGCCTTTTCTTGATGATTTCCGAACCAGGCTTCGTATCTTTAAAACCCCAATAGGATTTTGTTGTATGGAAGCTCCTTTAGTATCTGTGGTCATTCCAACATATAACCGTCCGGACCTTTTGGAACGGGCAGTTCGTAGCGTGCAGGCTCAAACGCTACCCAATGTGGAGATTATTGTTGTCAACGATTGTGGTGTTCCTGTAGATGAATTACTGCAGAAGCTGGATAATGGTCGACATCAGGTCCTGTCCATTCGCGCCGCTCATAATCTGGGACGTGGGGGTGTTCGGAATTTGGGACTGAAATTAGCCAGTGGAAAGTATGTTGCCTACTTGGACGATGATGATTATTACTATCCGCAACATTTAGATGTATTGTATCGGTTTATTCTCGAGAAATCGGCCAAGGTCGTTTACACCGATTCGTTAAATGCCATCCAAGAAATGCGAGGTAGCCAGTGGATTACGGTCAGAACAAATCTGATGTATTCGTCCGATTTTGACATGTCCAAGATGCTGGTAGAAAACTACATCCCAACTTTGTGCATTCTTCACGAGAGGTCCTGTCTGGAGAAAACCGGACTATTTGATGAATCATTAAGGTCCCATGAGGATTGGGATATGTGGATTCGCCTCATGTATCATTTCACCCCTGTGCACTTGGCTCAAGTGACTTCGGAATACACCACCCGAATAAACAATCAGCAAGGGCAAAGTACAACCGATGTAAATGCTGATTTTTATGAAACCCAAAGGTATATCTACGGCAAATATGCAGAATGGGTAAAGGATAAACCCGAAATTAAAAGGCAGCAGGAGTCTGCTTCCTCCAAGCTTTTGGTCTCCTACGAATACCTGAGGTCGCATTTGGTTGTCGATTTCATTCAAAACATCATGGGATTTGTGGACAAGGGCGATTATGCCAAGGCGCTGGGGTATTATGAGGATAATACCCACTGCCATAAGATCAAAGGCTTCGAAAAGGAGCTGGAGCAAATCCATTCGTTAATGGAAAAAGTAAAGAATATCTCTAGGCGGAAGTGATTATGCAATTCGTGATAAATTGTGGCAAATATTCCGCTATGGCGCTCTGCTTCCGGATTCTGGGTCATTGATGCGCGATATATTGACCCCGGCACTCCTCGCAGCAAGGGAAATCCTGCTTGCCAAACATTCCGCCAGTTCTCCTTCGCAAAAAGAGGACCTGACTCCTGTGACCGAGGCCGACTTGGCGGCCAATCGAGTGATTTTAGATTGGATTTCTCTGGTTCACCCCGATGATCACGTCCTTAGTGAAGAAGCTGTAATTCCAAACTACCAGGAGCGAAGGGATTGGAAGCGGGTTTGGATTGTGGATCCTCTGGATGGGACTTCGGAATTTGTAGCAGGAAACCTGGAGTATGGCGTTAGCATTGGTGTTTGCCAAAATGGGGTCATCGAAGAAGGGGTAATCATTGCACCCGCACTGGGCCTGATTGCCTGGGGCGGATTGGGTCAGGGGGCTTGGCGCGCCGACGTGACCCGCGAGGACCTCTTGGAATGCGATGGGGGCATTCCCGATTCCCTTTGGAACAAGTTGAATTATCAAAAAGTTGCGCTTAAAATTTCAGGTCGTTATCCACAATATTCTCCAGACATCTCCATTTTGTGCTCCCGTAGTCATAATGATCCCGATACGCTTAAGGCCATTGGCTCCTTTCCGGGTGCGGAACGAATAACGGTAGGAGCATGCATCAAGTTTATCCGCCTGGCCCAGGGTGTGGCGGATTATTACCCCCGGCTTAAGTCTCTGCACGAATGGGATATTGCGGGGGGACATGCGATTGTAAAAGCTGCAGGTGGCAATATGTATGAATATGGCACCCGCCGGGAAGTAACCTATAATAGTCCAACGCTTGGTTCTCCCCCTTTTGAGGCCTACTGATTGCAAATTTTTGGCTTCTTCGAGAAATGAGTGGGTTGTCCAGTCATCTCGCAGGATGGAAAACCACATTGCCCACTAGGGCAGATCGTCACACGCAGGGGAGACGATTTGTCTCGATGAGTACTGCTCACCGTCGCATGCGCTGCATGCTCCACTGCGGACTCGGGCTTGTGGGGTTCGCGATCCTCTGTGTTCAAGGTGGTTCCCCATCCCCGC
>CAIRAY010000052.1 GCA_903876665.1 uncultured Fibrobacterota bacterium
GTGCTTAAGTTAAAGCGGACACTATCGTGCTTCAGGACTAAAAACACCTGGAGCGTTTTAGCTACGGTATCTGAGGCAAAAAAACTAACGGACTCATCCAAAAGAACCGGACTACCAGACACCATGTAGGTGAGTCCATTGTCCTGTAGTTGGCTTCCCTGGATTTTAAAGGTACTGGTGGTGACGCCACCCTTCACAAAGGAAACCATGTTGCCTCCGGTCACCAGAACCTTGGTGCTTTCGCGGGTGCGACGCCCTAGGTCTTCTTGAATCACGCTTCCTTCAGATTGCAAGTGGGCTTTTTGATTCGCTTCCTTTCCATCGTGCATCATCCAGCTCAGGACGCTGATGATTCCAACGCCTAAGATGGCCACCAGAACCCCAACCACGATCACTTCGACCAAGGTAAAGCCATTCTTTTTTTTTATGGAATGAGATTGCATATCCAGCCCTCCATCGTGAGAGTGTCGTTGCCATCTAAGCTGGTCCAGGCCGCATGGAGAGTGATTTGTTTGCGGGGAATATCTACGGAGGAAGGAGAAATGGGGGTGAGGAGTGCATACTGATTACTGTCCACCTCAATGGTCATTATTGCAGTCAGTCCGTTGTCATTTAATGATATTGTGGAGGAGTTTGATTCTAGAGGAAGTGCATCAAATAGGGTGTGCCCATATTTTGCTTTTTCCATCTCGCCAATCATGGCCTGGCGCACCGTGTTGCGCTGGGCGTCGAGTGCCGCAGCCTTTTGACCCAGGCGCATGGTGGCTGTTGTTCCCATGATCATGAATAGAATGAGGAGCGCAGCCACGAGCACTTCGACCAGAGTAAATCCACTCTTCGAATGGGGGCGCTTGACCCCGTTCCAACATTTGCTCCCCTGAATTTTCATAAGCTTATCCTTGCATCTAAAATCAAATTCCAAATTATGGTCTAAACGTTCTACTAGCAACAATCCCCGAATGTTTGGAATCCGCAACCGTCAACGTATTGCCGTTAATGGTTACCGCGTAATCGGTCTTTTGGTAAGAAAGGTAAAGGCTATCTACACTAGATGGATCGAATCCCTTGCGGCGGACCCATGAATTGGCCATGGCGGCCCCGCTTTCCGCGAGGTTCACCACGGCCTGTTGGCGACCTTCTTCTACATAAGCCTGGTACTGGGGGATTGCCACACCGGCAAGGATCGCAACGATAACCGCCACGACGATGGCTTCGACGAGGGTAAATGCCTTTGATGCGCGATTGATCTTGCTATGTAACATAGGTTGCTCCCTGTTTGCAGTGCGAATTAGAAATTCATTGTCGTGGCCGATCCACCGTCAGAATGCGAAACCGTAATCGCACCTGGCGTGGCACCTCTTGCCGTATAGGCAATGGTCATGCGAGCTGGGATGACGGAGGTCGTTGCGGTTACGCTGCCGGTGATTGTGCAGACAGCCTGCCCTGGTGCGGTTGTCGTTGTGGCAATCCCGGATAGGGTTCCACTTGACGCAAGACAAGCGCCCGAAAACGACGCCAACGAGCCGGCAACATTCGCTGCCGAATTCGTTCTGGAATCCTGCAGATATTGTTGGTAAATGGGTATCGCCACTGCTGCCAGAATGGCAACAATCACGGCCACGACGATGACTTCCACCAGGGTGAAGCCTTTTCTGATCTTTTTTTGAGCTCTCATGATGCCCTCCTTGTTTTTGGTTACATGAGTTTTCCGAGACTAAAGACCGGCAAGTAAAGCGCAATGAGCACGCTACCGACCAATCCTCCTAGCACAATGATTAAAAACGGTTCAATAATTGATGCTAGAGAATCCACCGTGACATTGATCTCACGGTCATAAAAATCACTGGCTTTGACGAGCAAAGCGTCCACTCGGCCCGTCTCTTCGCCCGTTGCCACCAGCTGAGAAACCAGGACCGGGAATACTCCGGTATTTTCTAGGGACATGCTCAAAACATTTCCGGTTTTCAGGCTATAATGAACCTTTTCAATGGCCCGCACAAACACATTGTTGCCCACCACCGCAGCGCAAATTTCGATGGATTGCAGAATGGGGGTGCCACTTTCCATCAGCAAAGACAAGGTGCGGCAGAAGGTGGCCCAAATGCTTTTTTTGAGCAACATTCCAAACACCGGAATTCGCAAAAGCGCAACGTGCACATAACCACGGAAGCGTTCGTTCATTAGCCCAAACCAGAATCCCGCCACCGACGCGACCATAAGGAAGAAGACCAGTAGCAAGTTGTTTTGCACCAGGTGGGAGAAATATATCAGAATCTGCGTGGGCATAGGCAGGGCAACGCTTCTATCGCCGTATAGCCCTTCAAAAATGGGCACCAGTTTCCACAGAATCCCGATTACCACGATAGTGACAAAGGCAAAGATAAAGGTGGGGTAGCGCATGGCGCCCTTGATTTTTTGGCGGCGCGTTTCCATGCTCTCCATGTAGCTTGCCATTTGGTCCAATACCCGGTCCAGGGCTCCAGTCAATTCCCCGGAACGCACCACCGACACGTACATATTGTTGAATACACCGGGATGCCTAGCGATGGCCTCGGAAAAGGTATTCCCAATAGCAATGTCGTCCGCCACGGTCAGAATCACCTTGCGGAAAGATTCTGACTGGCCCCGGGCTAGCTGCGCCAAGGCGCGGGCCAGGGGCACACCTGCTTCCACCATGGTAGCAAGCTGGCGGGTAAAAAATACCACATCCTTGTAGACGACGCGATTGCCAAGAACTTTCAGGCGGGCATTGAATTTTTCGCTGAAGGTCTCGTCTTTGCGGGAGCCATCGAAGTTTAGCTCTTCAATTCCTGTGACCCGCAGGCCACGTAGAGTAAGCAAGCGCAGAGCCTCGTCCTCGGAGTTGGCCTCCTGGATCCCCATCTGCAACCTGTTTTCCAGGTCGCGCACTTTGTATGCGTACTTCGCCATGTTTCCCCTCCTGCCTGTCGTTTCGCGGACTACTAGCGGTCCATTTCTTTTTTCATTTCATCTTGTTGCTTGCGCATTTTGGGTACTGCCGGGAAGTAGCGGTCCAGTTCTCCTGGCTGACTGGAACGTGAGGCGCACATGCGCCATCCGACTTGTAGGCCTAGGGATGTCTCACGGGGGCCATGGTCCCAGCCCTCGATGTTTGGACTGAAATCTCCGTAGGTCTTAATAAAATAGCCTTGTTTATTGTGGACAACCAAGGCAAAGAATCCCCTGCCCAAATAGTTGTTGCTAAAATTCGTACCTGAGGATTTTCCTTTGGTCCAATGGGCCAAAAGCCCACCCTCGACTTCAATCCTTGGCCATTGAATGGCTAAGGAGGCGGACGGGTCGATGGCGTGTGCCTCGTAGGTAATGTTCTTGCCTTCGCTTCTCCAGTATTGATACCCGATATTCCCCCGCACCCGAAGCCTTTGCTTAAATAGGGCAGGACTCTGCACCATGAGTGCAGCACTGGTGGTGAGCTGGATATCTCCGTCAAACTGACCGGCATCGTATCGGGGGATTTCAAAGGATGCCCCTCCGATTCCTAGGTCGAGCTCGGCATATTCCCAAGGGGCGTAGCCAAATTTGACTTGATGGGACCAAAGCTCCGAGGCCACGCGGGCATCGGTAATAAATTCCCCGCGTAGCCCAAAGTCGTACCACACGCCACCCATGGAGCCATCGCCGTTACGCAGAGGCATGGCTGAAAACAGAGGTGCTGCAAGGAATGCTCCACTGATCATGATTTTGGCTATCCAATTATTCTTCATATATCCTCCTATTCCCCTACGATCACTGGCAGGGCAAAGCGTTCACCGTCGCGGTCGCGGACTCCGTTGGATTCGGCACCCACCGAAACCATCAGGCGACGAGCAAGTTGGCGTGGGTAGGTCAGGGCAGCCTTGGCAACTCCGTCCTTCGTCACTGCGCTTACCGCGATCACCACGGCAAAATCATTGTGATCAAAGTCAAAATTCACGCCGGACCAATAGGGGAGCATTTCCCACAGCCAGTACCGAAAGTCGCCACTTGCAGGTAAGTCGCACAGGCCATCGCCATCATGGTCTACTTTAAGTTCCGAGCGGGTCAGGACGCCGTTGCGGTCCAGATCGGCATAAACGCTGGGGTATGCCACGGAATCATAGCGGGGCTCTCCCACACCCGGATCGCAGATACCATTTCCATTGAAGTCCATCCAGAAGTCATGTACATTCGGATCATAGTCCACCACGCCATCACCGTTGGCATCGTCACCACGGCGGGCTACAGCATTATTGAAGTCGAGCTTCAGGTCGATGCTGGGGTCCATGGTCAGGTTATTGTTGATGTCCTCAAAGGGGACCTCCACATTGCGGTACCCAAGGACGGCCTTGAGCTCGGTGGCGCCATTCACGCCAGCCCATTCTACCAGGTAACGGGTATGTACGGTCATTCCCGACACATAGGCGCTGAAGTGGACGACTGAACCGTCCGCGACAGGGTTGCCGTTCACATCCTGCACCACCGCACCCACGAAGTATTGGAAGATAGATTCATCTCGGCTTCCTGCCCCCAGGACCACCACCGTATCGTCTTCAGGACGGGACACGGTGACGATTTCAGGAAGACCCGAGATGGTGAGTTTGGATGTATCTGCTTTGCCATTTCCCAAATCCGCGACCACCAGAACTCCCTGGTAGGAGGAAGGAACGGAACCTGCATTCAATGCGCTCTTGGCGATGCCATTTTGGGTAAGCGCCGTTACCTTGGAAATGGCTTCTCCGGCCCCTGGGCCTTGTAGAATGCGGAAGTTCACGGTCTGGTCCGTGACCAGGTTGCCCTGGGCATCGGTGACTTCAGCCACCAATTCTGCTACGCCACCATTCACGCCAATGTTGTCGGGGGTGATGGATAATTTCACAGCGGTGGCGATACTTGCCCGGACTTCGATGACAATGCTACTCGACCCGCTTTGTGCAACCACCTGCACGGTTCCTGAGCCCGAAAATGCAGGGCCTTTGTATACAACGCTTGCGTTGCCCTGGGCATCGGTGGTGGCGGTGGCTCCAACCACACCCGCATTGCTGTAGAAGGCGATGATGCTACCGACCAAGGGGCTTCCCGTTGCGTCTACATAGTTGGCAGTAAGGGTGATGGAGTCCATTCCCCCCACAGTCACATAGCTCTTGGAAGCAGTGACGGTCAGGTTGTTGCGGGTAAAGGCTACGCGAATGGAGTCCGAGGCATTGAGGGCGGTTGCTTTGACCGAAACGACGCCGGGATCCGACGCGGTCACGCGGGCCTTGGCTTTGCCATCGGCGTCGAGTGCCGTGGTAAATAACCCAGTGCCGTTTTCAAAGGTTCCACCCTCAGCCCGGAACACAATCTGGTCGCCACCGATGGCATTGTCCGACGCATCCTGCAATTCTGCTTCCACTTCGACAAACTGATCCACTGGGGCACCGGACACCGTGCTTTGCAGGCGTAGAGAGAGTCCGGTAAAATCAACCGTCAAGGAATCCTTTACCGACTCCGCATTGGCGCTTGCGCGGACGGTGCATTTGCCCACCACGGGTGCGGAATGCAAGGTAACCGTGGCGCGACCCGTGCTATCCACAATACCCAAGGCACCGATCACGCCCAGGTTGCTTGCGAAGAACACGGTGTCGCCCGATGCTGGATTATTTCTTTCGTTCATCAAAATTACGGTGATGGTCGTCTGGTCGGAATTGTCCGCGCGCAATTGACTGCGTGAGGCGAAAATTCGCATGCTGCGCACTGCGCTTACCTGGGAGCCAGAGCCCTCAGGAACCGTGGTCCAGAAGCGAATAGTCTTTGAAACGGTCACACCCAGAACCGTTGCGAGAATCACTGCAGAATCCTGGGAGCTGCGGGTCACCGAGAAGTTCGCCCTGCCACTGCCGTCAGTGGTTAGGGTCTTGCTGATTCCACCCGTGAGCGCCACTTTTTGATCCGAAAGAGGATTGCCCGACGCATCCAGTAATTCAACCGCCACGCTGACTTGGGAATGGATCAGCACATCTTCGGCTTGAGGAGTGAGAGTGAGCGAAAGCCCGGCAATGCGGATGGTTTTTCCTACGGTGACGGTTTCGCCTGCGCTATTTTCAATGCTGGCCACGACCCAGACATCCGCTTCCACGGGTTCGCTGGTAAATTGAACTTGTGCGGTTCCATTGCTGTCGGTGATGGAGCTTCCTTCAATTACGCCACGGGTTGAGGCGAAGGAAACTGTTTTGCCGACCACGGGATTGTGAGAATCATCATAGAGCAGGACCTTAACCTCGGCCTGGTCTTCAAAATTCGCTTTGAGAATGGGAGGGTTGACTTGCAACCGTAGTTGACCACCAACCCAAGTGGCATTGCTATCCAGTCCGTTTAAATCATCTGGAATAATTCCGGTACCGGTGGCGTCTAAATTTGGTTTGGATCCGAGATCCCTATCTATACTACAGTTGTTCAACAGCAGGGTTCCCACGAAGAACCCGATGAACAGCAATAGACCTGTTCCAATCTTTTTCATAACCCCCCCTAGCGTATGTACGAACATTTTTCCTGTTCAAAAAGGATAACAAAATAAATCCTTAGAACACAAGAGAAAATTTTCGCTTTTTTTCCGCGAGCCACAATCCATGCAAACACCTCAAACTCTCAAAATGATTGCGAGTGTCGACAATTCAAGCATAAAATACCAGTCAACGACGCCATTTCTTTGGGGGCACTAGAGTTGTGCGAATGGGATGTGTGGAATCAATAAATGAGCGTTGTTTTTATGCCGAATGCTTTTTCAGCAGCGCAAGAAATGCGTTGCGATCTACAGGTGGGCTAAATAGATAGCCCTGGTAGAATTCACAATCCAAGCCTCGCAGAAAGTCTAGCTGGGGCGTTGTTTCTACGCCTTCGGCAACACACTTGAGGCCAATGGAACGTGAAAGCGTCACGATGGATTCGGTAAGATTGTTCTGGCGCAAATCTTCAGGGACAGGGTCCATAAAGGATTTGTCAATTTTTAACGTATCAAAAGGCAAATGCCTCAAGTAGGTCAGGGAGGAATAGCCAGTTCCGAAATCGTCCAACGAAAGCTGGAATCCCTGATCCTTGAATTCCATCAGGGTGTGGCGAGTCTTTTCGATGTTGGCAATGAATACGCCTTCGGTGACCTCAAACTCAAAGTGCTCATGAGGAACCCCGGCATGATCCACGCGGGCTACGATCTGTTGAACAAGGTGCTCAATTTCAAATTGGTGTACGGACAGATTGATGGAAACCATCAGGTCCTTTTGTTGTGGCAAAAAGAGAGTCGCCATATCCTTAACGGTGACCCCGACCATTTTTTGGAAGAGCAGGTTGATCAGACCATTCTTTTCAGCGAGCGGAATAAAGACAACAGGAGGAATGAATTTTCCATTTTCGTCTCTCCAGCGCGACAAAGCTTCCATTCCCGAAATGGCACCCGTGCGGATATTGATCTTGGGCTGGTAGAAAACCTCCATCTGGTTATTTTCAATGGCAAGCTTCAGTTTTCGGGTGAGAATCAAATTATGCATGGCCAAGTTTTGCATGGCGCTGTCAAAAATGACAAAGGGAGTCTTGTTCTGCTTGGCTTGGTTCAAGGCCATGTCCGCCTGTTTAACGAGGCCGTCGGAATTGGTGTCCAAATCTGCGATGGCAACCCCGATCGACATGGCAAGGAATAGAGGCTCCCCGCCAAGAACGATGGGGGTTTTGACGATCTTGACCATGGCGTCCAGGAATTGCTGCAGCTGAATCTCGGCGCCTTCTTGGTGCAAGGAGACCAGGAATTCATCACCCCCGAGCCGGGCAAAATGGCAATGGGTGGTTTCCAGCATCCGCAAGCGTTCGCCGAATGTTTTAAGCACTTGGTCGCCCGTCAAATGGCCGTAGGAATTGTTGATGGATTTGAAGTTGGAAATGTCAATGGCAACCACTGCAATGGAGTGGTTGGGTCGTTCCATGGTTTCCAGGAGGTGCTGAAGGCGAAGCATGAATCCGATGCGGCTTTCGAGACCGGTGAGCGGGTCGAATAGGCTGACCTGGGAGAGAACTTCTTCGGACTTGGCGATTTTGGCGATGTCGGTGTATACGCCGATATAGTGCGAGGTGATCCCAGTTTGGGTGCATTGGCGTGTAATCTTCAAACGCAGGGGGGCGTTGTCGCCACTCTTGCGACGGTCCCAAATCTCCCCTTCCCAGTAGCCATCCTGGTGAAGGTGGTTCCACATTTCTTTGAAAAAGGAATCATCGTGGTGGTGGCTACGTAAAATATTGGGGTTTTTGCCAATGACTTCATCCGACTCGTATCCCGTCAGGGCGGTAAAGGCCTGGTTCACAAAGAGGATGGAAGGAATGGCATTGGTGATCATCAAGGCTTCGCGCGATGTTTCAAATACCGCTGCCGAAAGGGCAAGGAAGCTTTCTGCACTACGACGCTCGGAAATGTCCCGGACAAAGGCCGCCAAAGTGTTTTTTTTGCCTGGGATTCGAAAGAGCACGACCTCTGTTTCGGTGATTCGGTCATGGGAGGATCGATGGAGCCATTCAAACTTGATGGAACCCTCACGCTGCGCTTTATCCAACAGTTTGGTGCCGAATGCAATCGACAATTCCCCGTGCATTTGTTCCGTGGGAGAAAAGTGCATGGGAGATTGCCCGATTACCGATTCTCTCGTTGCATCTAAAATAGCCAGCATCTGACGGTTGATTTCTGTGATTCGCCCGTTTTCGATGAGCATGAATCCATCGGTGGATGCTTCCAGCAAGGTGTCCAGGAGTTCCTTGCGCTCCCGGATCTGGTTGGCCATTGCCGTGCGTGCCTGTTGCGTCAATAGGGCATATCCATACAGGACTGTCCCAAAAATAGTGATACAGCACTCCAAAGGTGCTGCGCTCCAAATTTGGTAGCTCGTTTCGGCGGGGTAGCTGGCAAGCTTCAGAATCAAGGTGGCCAAGCAACTGGAAACGGAGAGCAACAAAAATCCCCACAGTTTTGCGTGCTCCATCACGGTTGCGCGGAACCGATAAAACAAAAGACCGATCAAGTAAAGGCTAGAAGGCAGGGCAAAAGAGAGGGCCAGGGTGCCATTCTCGGGGATTTGAGTGCAGGCAAGGACGCTGGCGAGGACGACCATTCCGCCCCAAGGTCCTACGGTAAAAACGGCCAAAGGGAGAATGATTCCGTTGGTAAAATCAAGCGGAATTTTCATTCCAAACACAATAATGGCTGAAAACAGGGCAATGTCAAGGATTCGTTTGGCCAGTGCCCTTTCGGGGATGTACCAATGAAAAGCCCTTCTCACAAAAGTGAAGGACAAAATATATGCAGCGACCATCGCAAAATGGACGCTGATTCCAAAGGTATCCAAGTGCATCTCGAATATTCTACCAAACTTTTTCGAGAAACCGCAGGAATATTCATGTGATTTATGGAAAAAGAATTTGCAAATATGCATTTCCGGCCAAATCCTAGTGTGGATCGCAAAAATCCTGAGCCATTCCGAAGGGAATTTGGGTACTTTCAATGCTTGGAGACAATTATGATCGACATGTTCACTCTGCATTCCGCTTCGGCCAATCCCACCTTGGTTTCCTTGATATATACAGCCATCCTGGCTGCGGTTCTATCCGGGGCGGTGGCCTGGGTCTATGAGAAAACATTCCACGGCCTATCCTATTCCCGGAATTTTGTGCAATCCATGGTGCTTGCGTCCATGGTGGCGGCCACGATTATGCAGGCGATTGGAGACAGCATCGCCCGGGGCCTTGGAATGATGGGAGCCCTTGCCATTGTGCGGTTCCGGACCAATTTCAAGGATCCCAAGGACCTTATCTTCTTATTTGCCGCCATTGCCGCAGGTATTGCCAGTGGTGTCTACGCTTGGGGTGTGGCGGCCGGGGGTACTTTGGCATTTTGCCTGGTGGCGGTGATATTGCATAAGGCCGATATTGGGAGTCACCGGGCCTTTGATGGCCTCCTCCGGTTCACTATCGGTTCACCCGCCCAAGCCCGGGTTGTGTTGGAGGCCGCTATGCAGGAGCATCTCCGGCATTTTGCCCTAATATCCTTGCGCGAGGTGGCGGGTGGTACATCCTTGGACTACTCCTACCAGATCAAACTCAAAAAGGGCCACGATGCCGCAGGGTTGTTGAAAGATCTATCCCAGGTCACCACTCTGGGTGGCTTGCATTTTATGATGCAGGAATCCACCACGGAGCTATGACATGAAGCATTACGCAATGGTATTTTGGATTCTTGGTGTCGTAATACTGGTAGGGCTGTCTTGGTTCTACCAGGGCGAAACCACTACTTTTTATGGAGTAGCCGAAGCCTCGGAAACCGCGGTCAGCATTGAATCGCCAGTCGAAATCCTCTCCATCCCGGTGGTCCCCGGGGCCAAAGTGAGGCAGGGGGATACCCTGGTGCGGCTACGTCGTCCAGAACTCGCTCTGCGGATTAGCGAACTCGCACGGGAGCTCGAGGGCGTTGCAGGCAAAGCCTCCGAAACGACCTCCACCATCGATCGCCAGGTGGCCGACATTCGCGCTGGCCTAGAATCCCGGCGCAATCAGCTCCAGTTCGAAATCCAAAACCTCACCAATGAGCGCAACCGCAATCGGGAACTCGCTTCCCGCCTAAAGAGTCTCCCCCGTATACCGGCACAATCGGACACTGCGGATGCCATGCTGTTGCGTATAAACTCTCTACAGCGGGAGCTCGATATGGCGCAGGCCACCGCACAACAGAAAATCAATATGTTGCTTGGCAGTCAAGGCACCCAGCAGAGGAGTGGCAAGGTGGAACGGGTTTCCTTGGAAGAGGAAATGAGTCTGCTCCGCACCGAAGAATCTAGGCTCGTCATCTGTTCCCGGGAGGATGCGATCGTGGGCTCGGTAAATTTTCATGTAGGAGAAAAAGTCTCGCCGTTCACCCCCATTCTGACCTTGTCGCCCCAGAGTCCTACTTTGGTAAAAGGGTATATCCACGAAAAGGTTTACAATCGGATTGCCATGGGAGACTCGGTGGTGGTCATTTCTGCAAACGAGCGCAGTGGAGAAGTTCGGGGTGAAGTCGTGGGTGTGGGAGCCCGTATCGTGGAGTTTCCCGTACGTCTGCGGAAAATCCCGGAACTCCTGGTGTGGGGCCGTGAGGTAACCATACGCATTCCTGGTGCCAACCACTTTTTGCTCGGTGAAATGGTTTCCATTCGTTCTAAGTCCACCATGGGTAAAAAATGAAGACATTCATCATCACTATTCTTTCTTTCGGAATTGCACTCGCATCTTCGCCCGTGCCCCTGACTTGGAAGTCCCTGCTCGGCTCGGTCACTCAGGATCCCAAGTTCAAGGCCAATCACGAGCGCATTCAACTGATGAAAACTTCACCCGGGTTTGGAATCTGGAATGAATTGGAATTGCGCTACGAAATGGATGGATTTGATTTGCGTGAACACAAGCTCGATGTGCGGATTTCTCCCTTTGGATTTGGAGAAGGTAAGGCCAGTCAATCCAATTGGCAATCACGAATCCAATCCAACGAGATCAAGCAACAAAAAATTCTCGGAAAATCTTTGCGAGACCGCTACCGGCAAGGGATCTGGTGGATCTACAAAACCAAGCAGTTGGCGTTTCATCGGGCCTTGCGTGGGGTGTTTGATGATCGGGTGCAGGTTCATCTTTCCCTCTCCACCACGGAGCGTTTTGATCCCGAAGACTTAGTGACCTCACAACAAAAATTGGCGGAGCTGGATGGTGAAATTCTTTCGGACCTTTCCGAGATTGAGCAATGCGAGGCCCGTCTGCATGGTATAGTCCCTGGCTGGACCGTAGTGGAGCTGGATACGCTGAACCAAATCTCGGCCAAAGAAATCCGCCACTTTTTGGATTCTCTTCCTCAAAAAATCGACAGTACATATCCAGAGTATCGGATCGCTCTTGCCCGACTGGGAATGGCCGAGCGGAAGCAACAATTGGAAAAATCTTCCCGCATGAATGTTGTGAGTTACGTAAATGCCGGCTATGCCTGGCAAATCCCCGCGGCAGGAAAACATGACAAGACCACTCCACAGCAGGATTTAAATGCGGGCTTTGGCCTCCGTGTTCCCATTGGCGATGGGCGTTCCCAGGCCCTTCTGCGTAGCCAAATCGATGTCATGGATGAAAAAAGTGCATTGCTCGAAACCCAATCCGAAATCGCGGAGCGCATGAATCAATTGCAACGGGAGGTCGGCTCCCTGGTCCGTCAAATTGCAGTTCAGGATTCCTTCCAGGCCCGGGTAAATGCGGGAGCGCTGTTCACGGATTATGCCTTGCGTGCGGGCGCCGAACCCCTCTTGCTCCTCAAGGCCCGGGCGGCAGGCCTGCAAACATCTTGGCAATCCGAAAAAATGGGCTTCGATGTGGTTTTGGCTTATCTGGAAATCTTGGAGACGGTCGGAGTGCTTTCCCGGGATCCCACTTCCAATCATCTGAAAATAGTGAAGAATCCATGAGCAAGGCGGGGTTTGCCAGGCTTGAGCGCTATGAATTGAAATACCATATCCCGTTGGAAATGGTAAGTCGTTTGGATGCATTCCTTTTGCCCTGGTGCTCCCTGGATTCCCATTCCGAAAATAGTGAAACGGGTTTCTATTGGGTCTCCTCCCTCTATTTGGACTCTCCCCGTTGGACGTTTTTCAAGTGGAAAGAGGCTGGCCAGCCGGACCGATTCAATATGCGGATTCGCGCCTATGGAGAAAACCCCTCACCCCATTCACCAAGATTTTTTGAGGTAAAAAGAAAGCGAGGAGATGTGGTCACCAAGACCCGCGACGAGGAACGGTTCCATGCGCTGTCAACCACATACAACGCCTCCCCGGTGCTTTTGACCCAATACCGGCGCAAGGCTTGGTTTGGCGTGCACGAAGATTATGCGCGGGTTACCGTCGACATGGGCTTGCGTTGGCGCGAAGAGCAAGGCTTTGATTTTTCTTTGCAGACCGATCGCATGCGCCCGTCGGACTTGCCCGAATATTTTCGACCCGGCACTAATGCGGTGCTGGAGCTTAAGTGCCCCAAAGGCGAAGTCCCTTGGTGGATGCTTGATCTCATTCGCTTTCTGGATTTGCAGCGCACCAGTTTCAGCAAGTACGGGGTTGCCGTGCGTGAATACCATCGAATTCCTACCATCAGGGCGGTACGGTAATGAATATGCGACAGTTTATTCCTTCAGGTTTGGCGTTCCTAGCCCTGGTCGGGTGCGGTTCCGGCGAGCTGGAGTTTCAGAAAGGTAAACTGGAATTCAGTGAAATCCTCTATGATGCCGGATCATTGGATACCCTGGAATATGTGGAACTGAAAAACGTGGGTGATGAGGATGTGGCTTTGGCTTCCCTTCGCTTAGGTGGTGCCGTGGCTTTTCAGTTTGGAGCAGATGTCCCTGCGCTTGGGCCTGGAAAGTTCGTGGTGATCACCAACGATTCCATGGGGTTTGCAACCCGGTTTCCAGGTGTGGTTGCATTTGGGCCCTGGGTAGGCAGGCTCAGTAATTCTGGAGAGGAGGTGTCCATTGAGGGCGATTCTTCCACCTTGGCTTCCTGTGAATACGGTTCCGAGGTTCCTTGGCCAGCCATGGCGGCGGGCAACGGGTATTCCCTCGTTTATGTAGGAGAACATCCAAACTCTCCTGAATCCTGGAAGGCCAGTGCTACTTTGGGTGGGACGCCCGGCGCCAAGAATGGTACGGCCATGGATTTGAGCGTCCGCATCAGCGAGGTTCTGCCTGGGCAGTGGATTGAGCTGGAGAACATGGGCTCCAAGGCCATCGACATCAGCGGGTGGTGGATTACGGACTCTATCGGGAGTGGGGAGCCCATGGTGCTTGGGTCTGGCACCTCGGTGCCCGCGCACGGATTTCTGGTGGTCAATGATTCCACCACGGCCTCCACCGGAGAAGAACTATTTCTCCTTCGAACCGAAGCGGGCGCGGTTACGGGGTCTTCCGTAGGCTTCATGTTCCCTGCCCTGGACAGTGGTTCTTCTGCGGGCCTCGTGGAGCTGAGCGATGGCTCCACCCAAATGGCTCCTCTGCTTTCAGTAACCAAGGGTCTTCCCAATTCGGCACCCAAATTGGGGGCATTGGTGATCACCGAAATCATGTATCACCCTGTGGATGGCCGTCCGGAATTTCTGGAAATCAGCAACACAACGGGTACGGATATCGTATGGTTCGATCCCCTGGATCTGAATAAAAAATGGAGCATGGAAGGGGTTGACATGGATCTTCCCCTGGGCGCAAAGGTGCCCGCGCAAGGCAAGGCGGTTCTCGTGCGGTCTGCGGATTTGGACACTGCAATATTTCGGACCCAGTACGCTGTTCCCCCAGCCGCGCCCATTTTTGGGTATACATCCAAACTCTCCAATAGTGGCGAAACCTTGCGCCTAAAGCAACCCCTGCTTCAGGTGGTCAACGCGACCGGCATCCTGGATTATGCAAAAACCTGGAGCGATGAGGTCAGCTATTTTGACGATGGTCCCTGGCCTGAGCCTGCAGATGGATCGGGCAAAAGCCTGGTTCGCACAGCCCTGACAGAACCAGGTAGTGATCCCAAATCTTGGACTTCCGCTTCCCCCACTCCCGGCTGGTAACGCGAGGTGACTATGAAATCTTCAAACACCACGGCTGAATATTCGCCTCGGACTCGGTGCGGTGATGACCGTTCCGGCCATGACAGAACGGGCTGTTCCCGGAATTCTTGTCATCCCCGCGCAGGTTTTTGTCATCCCCGCGCAGGCGGGGATCTAAGTAACTTGTTGGGGTTGGCCTTATTCTGCCTGGCCTTATTGACCATTTCCTGTAGCCCAGAAAAGAAGCCCAATCCCGTTGAGGACGGAGATTCAGCCACGCAGCGACCCGCATACATTGGCAACAGCCCGGTCATCTTAAACGAAATTACCCCGGTCAATTTACATCTAAAAGACCACGAAGGCGATGACCCGGCTTGGGTCGAAATTTATAATCCGGCTGATACCGCATTCAACCTGGCGGGATATATTTTGACTGAGGATATCTCGAACCCCAAGGCCTGGACCTTTGGAAATCTAGTGGTCCCTGCGCACGGCTACCAGCTAGTGTTCCTATCCGGAAAAGACATTCGCACCACGACTCCTGCCTCGGATTCCATCAGTCTAATTTCAACATCTGGCTACACCTGGGCCGATGGAGATCGTCTGGCTTCGGAGGGGGTTCCCGGAAACTCCAAGGCCGAGCCCTTTGAGTATGGGGCCATATTTGACATCGACGAGAATTATAAGCCGGTGGTCTCGGCCTCCTTGACTTTGGGCGATAACTCCACTTTGCCCGATTCCCTGCAATGGTCGACCTCCATCGTGTATATGAACATCCCTGCAGTGTTGGGCAAGGAGGCCGACATTTCGGCGTGCAATGTGATTGTCATTAAAGGCTACGTGCAAAAGGGCCGCAGCCTATTGGTGCGTCTGGTTCAGCCCGAAGTGGATGACTGGGTGGGCTGGGGTTCCACCATTATGGGTAATGGTGATCCCCAAGGGGAATATCGGGTGGTTCTTCCTCATGGCCTAGAAATTCCGGATCTTCAACACATTTGGGCTGTCAAATTTGAAATTCCCAGCCCCTATTTGACCACTATTCAATTCACTATCCGCGATGTGTATGCCTTGCGCGATTCCGTATTTGCCCACACCAACTTCAAAATGGGGAAAAAGGCTAGCACACTTTGGCTGTTGGATTCCCTGGGGATTCGTGATTCCATTTCTTACCCCGATATGCTTCCTGGAATTGCCTGGGGCTACGATAGTTTGGGTGTAATGGGATACTTGAGTCCACCGACACCCATAGGGCGGTCTACCGGAAAGGCGATCCTTGCCCAGTCCGTGGCCCCTTCCATGGTGCAGGCCGCGGGGTTTTATCCTGCGCCAGTAAGTGTGGAAGTGGCGGTGCCTGCGGGGACCCGGGTATTTTATACCCTCGATGGTTCTGTTCCCACGACTTCCTCCCCCGAATACAAAACCCCCATCGCGATTGCAAAAACCACCGTGGTGCGGACCATTACGTTTCAGGGTGGAGCCCTGGCAAGCACTGTCACCACCCGCACCTTCTTTATTGGAGATAGCGCGTCGCTTCCGGTGGTTTCGATTTCCACGGACCCCAACGGTCTGTTTGATCCCGACACGGGAATTTATGTGGAAGGTTTAAACCCGGGTAGCAAGAGGCCGTATTTTGGGGCGAACTGGTGGGCGCCCAAGGAGCTCGGAGCCAGCGTGGAGTTCTTTGAAAAAGGGGGCGCACTTGGGTTTTCCCTGGATGCCGGCCTCAGTATTTTTGGCAACTGGAGCCGTGCCAACACCAAAAAATCCATGTACCTCAAGTTCAAGGAGCGCTACGGAAAATCCAAGCTCGAATACCCGCTTTTCCCGCGACATCCGGAGCTGAAAACCTTTCAGGCCTTTGGGCTTCGCAGTGGAGGGGGCAATGCGGGCACGGACCATATCCGCGACGCCTTGGCCCAGAGCCTCACGGAAGGGATCGATGTGGACCGCCAGAACCATCGTCCCGTGGTCGTGTATTACAATGGTGAATATTATGGCGTCCATCGCTTGGTGGAAAAAGTGGATCCAGATTATGTGGAAACGAATTTGGGGCTGGACCCCGAGAAGGTGGACTTCATAGAATTCTTTGGCGCGCCCAAGGCGGGAAGCAATCTCAGCTATTTGGATTTGCTCGATTATATGGATACGGCCGATATGGCAACTGCGGCTAGCGCCGAAAAGGTCCGGAGCCTGATTGACATGAACGAGTATCTGAATTATTTAGCCACCCAAATCTATTGCAACAACACCGACTGGCCCGCCAACAATTGGCGCGCATGGCGCAGCAACAGCCCCATTACCAAGTGGCGCTGGGTGCTCTTCGATGTGGATTTTGGATTTGGCAGTCCCAATGGAGGAGATGGCATCCTACAGTACGCGGAATTCGACATGTTCCCCTTTGTCACCAATACAGTGGGGGACAAATGGCCCAATGGAGTCTCTTCTACCCGATTTATCCGGGGTATTTTTGCGAATCCAATACTTCGCGATGACTTTATTAACCGCACAACAGTCCTCCTTTCGTACCAGTTTTCTCCTTCCAGGGTTGGTGGAACCATCGACTCCATGATTGCAGAAATTGGTGGCCAGTCCTTGCGGGACAATGTGCGCTGGGGATTTGACCCCCTGACCTGGGGAGATAATTTGTCGGTAATCAAGGATTTTGGAGTTCGCCGTGCAGACCTTGTGCGTAATCACATGCGGACCTTCTGGGGCCTGGGTGCAGACCTGTTGGCGGTTATTTCTTCCAGCGGGGGTGGCGTGGTCCAGGTGAACGGATTGACCCTTCCCCAGTCCTCCTTCCGCGGAACCTGGTTTTCTGGAAAGCCCTTGCAGCTACAGGCATTGGCCCAACCGGGCAAGGTTTTCACGGGTTGGAGCGACGGAGTCAAAACCAAAGCCCGCGAGTGGATTCCTACCCAAGGAGCAACCCTCACCGCCCAATTCCGGTAAAGGGATTTTTCTAGGTTTGGGGCCTATGATGCATCCCCAAACCCGAATCAATTTCATCTCTCCCGAAGTCGGCGTGGGAGTGATTGCCAAAGAGTTTATCCCCAAAGGAACCCTGGTCTGGGTGCGCGATCCCCTCGACCGCGTGCTGGAGCCCGCAGAGGTTGCAGCCCTGCCCGAACCAGCCAAAGATTTTTCCCTGACCTACATGTACCGCAACGCGGGGGGCCAGTACGTCCTGCTCTGGGATCATGGCAAATACGTCAACCATGATTTTGCCCCCAACTGCATGCCGACGCCCTATGGCTTTGACATTGCCATCCGGGATATTCCTGCAGGTGCGGAACTTACGGAAGATTACGGACTATTGAATATCATAGAAGAGTTTTCTCCCTTTCAGGAGGGAGACTTGGCTCACCGTGGAGTGGTGCGAGGCGATGATATTTCTAGGCATGCGGCGGAGTGGGATGCGCAAATGAAATCGGCAATTTCCCAAATCAACCAAGTGGCTCAACCCCTTCTGAATCTGGTTCCCCCGGATGTTCTTGCGGAAATTGAGCGGGTGGTGCGACAAAGATTACCTGCACGGCCGGTTTTGGGAATGTTGTTTGGGGGGTGATGCGGGTCACGGACTGCCAAAATCCGTGAATCCCGAAGCTATATTTGGGGCTATGATAAATACCTATTCCCATAAGTTGCACTCGGTTTTTACTCTTCTGGCCTTGCTTCTTGCCTCAATGGCATTCGCTCAGGAGGGCGCTAGCCTCCCCAATGTAGCCGTGCTCGCATTTACCGGAAATCCCCAAAGCGTCACCAACGACGAAGTCGCGGCCATTACCAGTTCCTTTGAAGCGGAATTGATGAATACCGGCAAGGTCAATGTGATGGAACGCCGCAGCATGGACCTCGTCATGTCGGAACAAGGGCTTCAGCAGAATATGGAATGCAATTCGGGAGATTGTGTGCAAATGAACCGGCTTGCAGGTGTGGGCCATGTCATCACCGGCTCGATCAGCAAAATTAACAACCTATATAGCATGAACCTGAAAATGGTCAATGTGAAAAACGGGCAGAACGAATTATCCCACACCCTGGATGTTACCGGAGGCATAGAAAATGTGATCCGCGAAGGTTGCTTCGAAATGGCTCAAATATTTTCCGGTATCAAAAAAACCACATCAGCGCGTTCTACACTCGCCGAAAAGAAGCCTCTAGTATGGCCTTGGGTCGCTGGCGGAGTAGCTTTGACTGCTGGTGTGGTGACCGCCGTTGTCATCCTGATGCAGCCAAACGACACGAAAAAAACCGCTACCATCGCTGAATAATTTATAACCGGTTTACAAGGACAAATCCCATGTTTCGAATTACCCTGATCCTCAGTGTTTTCTTTCTCTTTGCCTGTTCCAAGATCAATGAAAAGGGGGAGACCGTTACCTCCTATGGCTTCAGCGTCAAGGATCTGAAGGCCGAATTTGGAACGCCGGATTCCATGCGGGTGTTGGTGATTGTCGATGGCAAGGACACGATTTCCAATGACCTTTATTCTGCGGCCGATCTCGACGGCACCAAGCTGCTTTTTGATATCCCCGCCATGCAGGGTGCTGATGTGCGGGTGGTGTATTGGGTGTATGCCAAGGGTGCCGCCGTAGGTGCTGGCGACCAAACCTTCTCCTCAGGGGAATCTCCAACAGTCCCCAAGCCATCTCTTCCGAGCATGGCCAGTGCGGGTGCAAATATTTCTGCCTTACGTGGCCGTATCACATCATTCGGTGGCGCCGTGACTGCTCGGGCAGACGAAGCGACTCAGTACGCATGGGACTTTGACGGGGATGGCACCTTTGACGATGAATCCTCTCTGATTACCGGATTTTCCTTTACCTACGACACCATTGGCGTGTTTTCTGCGGTATTCCGGGTGACGGGCGCTTTGGGTCTGGTGGACCTAGATACGTTGCAGGTCACGGTCACCAATCCACCCCTGGTCATCCAAAACTTCCAGGCTCCGTCAAATGCGATAATGGGAGTCGTAGTGGAAATGAATGTCAATGCCCGGGTGGACTTTGGGATCATTACCAATTATGAGTGGGACTTGAATGGTGACGGGAGCTGGGATAGTTCCGGCATGGAATTGTCCTACATGGAAAAGACTTACCGGACTATGGGCAAGGCCACGGTGATTGTGCGTGTTACGGACAGTGATTTCAACCAAGTTCTGGACACTGCGGTTATTGTGGTGGGAACTGATTTCGTCAATTTCCCTCCCGAGATTGATGGGCTCATCCTCTCCGATACCGTCGTCACCATCAAGGATAGCGTTGGATTTCGGGTAGACTTCAGTGATGGAAATACCCGTGCCGACATTCGAAAATTTGAATGGGACTTGAATGGCGATGGAGTTTACGAAATCACCAAAATTCACCCCAGCTCCACGACCTCGGACTCGGTAACGGGTTATTTTTCGGCCGTTGGTTCCCTTACCGTTAAGGTGCGCCTTACCGATTCGAGCGGGGTCGTCGCCAATCAGTCGGCAATCCTTAAGGTGCTCGAAGGACTGCCCACCGCAACCTTGAATTCAGATATATCAGCGGCATTTATTGGCCAGGCAATCGGGTTTACTGTGACCGCGGCAGATCTCAATGGCAATGCAAAGAGTGGTTCCATTGTGAAGTATCTCTGGGACTTCAATGGGGACGGCGTCTGGGATGACTCTACGGGAGCGGGAGTCAACACAGCAAGCCATGTCTATGCAGAGAACTTTGCGGACAGCATTTATTCTGCCATGGTCCGTGTCCGGGATGATGACGGAAAAACCGCCGATACCTCTCTACCTGTGCACATCACCAATAGGGCTCCCGTGCTTGGGACCATTTTGGTGGGGGACAGCGTGATTTTTCCTTCGGACTCCACAACCATAAGCGCAAGCTTCACGGATGCGGATGGCAATGGAATCGACAGTCTTTTTTGGGACTTGGATGGCGATGGAGTCCATGAGACTCCCGCCACAAGGTATGCTGTACAAAAGCTAAAGTTTTCTTCATTGGGCAACAAATTGATTACTGTTTTCGCCAAGGATCGTTGCGGAGCGATCGCCAGTGGTACGGTTCCCATCTTGGTGAAGTTGAATAGCGACCCGGCCATCACCTCCATTACCCAACTTCCGGTCTCCTCAATCGTTACTGTCAACGATGAGGTTACGCTTTCCGTGCCTACCGCGGCCTATACCGATACGGATGGGAATCAAATCGACAGTCTGTGGTGGGATTTGGATGGTTCCAACACCTTCGCTACAAAAAGGGCTTCAAACCTTAGTGTCATTTTTAGCCGTGCGACTCCCGGTGTCACGGTGGTTTCTGTAAAAGGAAAAGACGCGAGTGGCGCTTGGAGCACGCCCGCAACCAAAACCATCACCGTGGTCAATGATCCTCCCGTGATCACCCTCATCGAATCCATGGTTGCCAAGGTTGGGCAATACATCACCTTAATTCCAACCCTCAGCCCCGGCACCTATGGCGGATCCATTGTCAAGGAAGAATGGGATGAAGGTGGGCAGGGCTATCAAACCATCTTAAGATCGGGCTCTGGAACCAGCGTATCCTTCCTCATGCCCTCTACCCAAAATCTCTCCTATTTGATCATAGTTCGGATTACCGATGAAGATGGATTTGTTGCGGTCGATTCCGTCAAAATTTCGGTTTACAATGAGTTGACCGATGCAAGAGACGGGCAAATTTATCCCCTCGCAGTCATCGGCACCCAGGTTTGGATGGGTGCGAACCTGAATTACTCCGGTGACAATGGCCTTGGTGGCCGGACCTACACCAAGGGCTGGTGCTACGGGGTGAGTGACACCGCCCAGCATCAGGATACCCTGACCTGTAACAATGGGTATGGAAGAATCTACCACTGGGCCGACGGCATGGCGCTGGATCGATCCTACCTGGCGGTTTTAGCTACAATTTCGGAACCGCATCAGGGATTGTGTCCAACCGGGTACCACGTTCCCACGAATGGGGATTGGACGGTACTGAAGGAATATGTTCAGACCAATCAGGGCGTGGCGCCCGACCAAGAGGGAAGGTTTCTCAAAGCCTACACCGGTTTAACCGGCACTTGGGTCGATGTTTCCTCCAATAGCAGCACAAACCCGTTTGGATTTTCGGCTTTGCCAGCCGGGTTTCGTCGAGATCCAGTTACTTCTGGGGGCTTCGAACAGAGATCGCAAGGGGCGACATTTTTGTCCGCTACCCAGTATAGCGAGAGAAATGCGAATTATGCGGCTTTGGGCTCCATCAATTTGATTTCATCAGAAAACACCTCGCTCCGCTTTATGGTTTCTCAAACCAAGGATCTCGGAGCTTCCCTTCGTTGCTTGAAGGATTAAGAGTTTTTTGCTAGACCCCACCCAAAAGGGATATAATACCTTTTATGCGATTGGACGGAAAAGATTCGATTTCGGTAGAGGAGCCCACGGCATGGCAGCATGTCCCCGTGGTGCCCGGCTATTCCGTTTCTTTCAAGCGAATCTCCCGCAATATCATCCTTACCACTCCTGCGGGCATTTCGTCCCTGGAGGCCATCGAAAAAGTATATGAGCTCCGCAATCAGTTTCTGGAAGAAGTCCTTGGACGTGGCGAGCCTTTCATTGAGGTCAAGGACTATCGCCTGATTCCTGGCTTGCCTCCGGTTGCGGCTCGGCGGCGTCAATTGGAGCTGTATAGGTCCGATGACGGACGGTGTTTTGGGTTTGTGTCCTGTGGCTTATCGAAGGTCATGTCCACCATGGTCCATGTAGGCTTAATGTTGAACAAAAAGCCATACCCCTATTTGGTCAAGCCGGATTTGGAAAGCGGGATCCTGGAGGCCCTGCGCCTCGAAAAAACCATCCAAAAGCCTACCGCAGTTGTGGAGCTAACCAAGCAAATCAGCTTTCCCCAGTGGAAATTCGAATCGGAAAAATTCAAAATCCGCGGTTGGTGGGTTCCCCCTTGTGTACTCGGGTTTACCGCCGAGGGCTGGTTGGATTCTCAGGCTGTTGAGGGGGTGGATGAGCTCCTCATGGGCATGCATCAGGCCTGTGGATTGATCCCGGGAAAATATTATCGGATTGTGGATATGGGGCAAGTGCAGGGGACAGACTGGAGCGCCCGCATAAAATTTGCACAAATGATCCGAAAAATCCACAAAGAATTTGGGCGA
>CAIRAY010000053.1 GCA_903876665.1 uncultured Fibrobacterota bacterium
GAACCCCTTCTGCATCCTCACATCGAAGACATTCTGGAAGAGGGCCATCGTCAGCCCTTTTACCTGATGCTTACCACATCTCAACGGGATTTGCTGGATTATCCTTGGAAGAAATGGGCGAAATGGGTGGATTTTCTGGAAGTTTCCATCGACGAAGGGCATCGCAATCTGGAACTCTTCGACACGCTTCCCGAAATGGCCCGCCACGACCTGACCATCAGCGTGCAGACGGTAGTCCGCGCCCAGGATCAAAGCGACATGGCCCGCAAAACCGAGCTGTGCTACAAATCTGGTTGCAAAATTCTTTTGATGCCCGCAGTCGAGCTGGAAGGTGCCAAACACGACTTCCCCGAATTCCTGAGTTTTGAACGCGAAGTCATGGCGCTAAAAAAGAAGTACCCGACCACGGTCATTACTCCCACAGCGTTTTTCAGGCGTGTCCGCATGAAGCAGGGTGGCTGTTCCCCCGCATCGATCATCGTCAATTCCGATGGTGCATTGTATTACCCGTGTCGCACCCTGGAGCGCAAAGCTGTCAACCTGATCGACACGGACTTGATGGAGTATTTACGCTCCGAAGTCGCTGCCGGCTGTCGCCACGAAATGAAGGTCTGCGAACGTGCCTGTGGCTGGTACCAGTACTTTGCCACGCCAGGCTTCCTGAACCCCGCCGAATTCTGGGATGCGTTCAGGCCCTACGCCACGGACTTTCTGAAACGGAAATAGCCCGCCTAACGGGCGTACTTCGTATACCGCTTGTCCTGCCCACCGATGTGCTTGACGAGCCAGTCCGAAAGGAAAGACACCAATTCTGATCCGATCATTCCACGACCTGCAGCAAAGTCCTGGCGCGCCTTGGTGACCGTTTCTTCGAAGTGGCGATGAATTTTGCAATGGGCGTCAAAGTCGGGGAACGAACAACGCCTAAGCATGGCTTCTTCTTCTTTGAAATGTTGTACAGCATATTGAGCGAGGCCATCGATTACCGGTAAAAGCTCCAGATTGCCCCGACCTTCCGCGATGGCATCCGCAAGTTGATTGATCAAGGCAAAAAGGCGTCGGTGCTGATCATCCATGTCCTTCACTCCGGTCAGCAAATTCGGAGTCAGCTGATACTTGGATTTGGCGGTACGGAAGCTATTTAAAAGTCCCTGCAATCGCTTGGTGATATCAGCTATCGCATTGGATTGAACTTCGGCATCCTTGACATTCTTCAAATTGTCGGACATGTCCTGATGGATTTTTCCGATGTTCGTGGCGGTTCCGGTTGCACCGAGAGAAATTTCCTGCAGACCCTTGTGGATTTGGCCTGCGGACAAACTCGCATGGGCAAGACTGGTGGTCACATCTTGCAAAGCCTGCCTTTGTTCCGAAACAGAAGTCAGCGCAAAATTGGAGCCACGGTTGATGTCTTCTACGATTTTGGTAATCTGCCCCACCTGCGAAATCACGGTACCCACAATGGCTTGCATCTGCTCAATCTGGGTGCGGATATTGGTGGTGGATTGGGAGGTCTGTCGTGAGAGCTGCTTGACTTCGGCGGCCACCACGGAAAATCCCTTTCCGGCTTCGCCGGCTCCTGCAGCTTCGATGGTGGCATTCAGTGCAAGGAGGTTGGTTTGGGACGCTACCTCGTCAATGAGCTGCACAATTCCACCAATGCTTTTTGCCACGCTCTCCAAATGCAATATGCTCTTGGAAATCCCTTCAGCCTGTTCCTTGGCCCGTAGGCTGGTCCTTGCCGATTCGTTCGACCGCTCCTCGATGGCTTTGGCCGTGGCGCCCAATTCTTCCATAGCCGCAGCGACGGTAGACACAGAACCAGAAAGATCGTTGGAGTTTTGAGTGATGGACTGAATGCTGACGCTGGTTTCTTCGGCGGCGGAGGCTATGGTTTCGGAATTGGTCTGCACATTCAAACTGTTGGAAACGACCACGGCATTCCCTCGTTGAAATTGCTGGGAGGCCTGTTGCAGCAATTGGGACGTGCCTTTGACAGCTCCAAGAACTTCGGTGAGCCCTTCGGCCATGCGGTTGATTTCGGCCAAAAGGTCGTCCACCTCATCGCCATCGGCGGATGCAGGAATACGTTCCTGCAAATCCCCCTTGGCATAACGAGCGGCCGTGGCTTTGGCCAGGGCGAGGCGACGCAGAATCCCCATGAGACCGAACCCAAGACCCACGCTTGCGCCCATGGTTACAAGGGCGCAAACCCAATGCAAATATTGAGGAAGATTGGATATAAGAGCGGGAGCCAAGGCTGAAATACAAATCACCACCAGGGTGATGATGGTCCGAAACTGTAGACGGGAACTTGACATCGTGAAACCTACCGTTGAAAACCGTGTAAAGGATTCTACCCATTTAGGCTGATAATATCAAGCCAAACAACCAGTTTTTCCGATGGGAGGAGAAAATCCTAGGAAATTCCCTTTTTGCGCATAGCCCATTGCAGGGCTTCTTCGGGGCAATGGAGCAGTCCATCAAGCTGAAGCTCGAAACTCTCTGCAATCCAAACCCCAAAAAGCTTCCCCGGGTGCATTCCTAGACCCATCAGCATTTTTCCGGTCAAATAGGGTTCGGGAGCCCTAGCCCAGACTCCCAAGGCTTTTGCCAACTCCTCCGCCTGCAACAGTTCTTGTTGCAAGGGGTCCCCATCCTCAAGCCAGGCTTTGCACCAACGGAACACCTGTGGCATAGGGACACGCAAAGCCAGACGCCGCAGCCAAGGCGCTTGAAGGGCGTCCCGGTTGCTTAGTCCCCCAATCAAAACGGGTCCTTCCCGCCAAACCATGGGAGTCTGCCTTATTAATGCGACCTCTGATGTCAGAAATTGAAGAAAGGCTTCCAAATCCGAACATTCCTGAATCTCGGCTCCGAGGCCTGCAAACATCAAAATGCATTGATCCACCTCCGGGCCCTGCCGGACCTGAGCCAGGCGATCCAAAAATTCCCCCAGCCTAAGCGAAGGGATTATCCAGGGGAAAAACCGTTGCAAATCCAATGCAGAGAATGCCTCAAGTCCCTTGGAAGGACGGGCGGACTTCAGTAGCCATTTGCGGAATTCTTCGTACAGACGCTCTTTAGATAACTCGGTCAAATCCAAAGTACGGCACAGGTCCACCGTTTCGGGTACTACGGTCAATTCAAAGCGCGCTGCGAATTGCACAGCACGAAGCACTCTTAATGGATCCTCCGCAAAGGCCGGCCCTACATGCCTCAGAATCTTTTTAGACAAGTCCCCGACCCCATCGAAAGGATCTTCCAAAGTGAGCGCAGGAAGTTCCATCCCCATGGCATTAATGGTGAAATCACGTCGTAGCGCTGCAGTACGAAAATCCAAGTCCGGCCGAGCCTCCACTTCAAAAGCCCGGTGACCTGCTCCCACCTTTCGCTCCAGGCGCGGAAAAGAAAAGTCGAAGCATCCGGATTTGGTCATCAAGTTGATGACGCCATAAGATTTCCCGACCAAATTCGGGTGGCCATAGCGTCGCAACAAAGCCAAAAGGGCATCTTGTTCGAGGCCATACACCTCCACATCGTAATCCCGACTTTGCATACCCAGAATGGCATCCCGGACCCATCCGCCGACCAAATACGAACTCCCGCCGGCAGAAATAATGTTATCTGCAATCTTCAACAAAAGAGGCGGGAGCTCTTGGCGCAACTGGTCCAGGTTCATCGCTCCGCTCCGGAATTTGCGGGAGCTGGGGTAGAATCCGGTGGCAAAATCAATAATCGACCCGTGGAATCCGCAAATTGACCATAGATTCCTTTGTACTTTACCGAGTCGATCCGGGCCAGGGAATCATATTCAACCTTGCACTGGCGCCATTCCTCCTCAATCCATTCCCGCTGGTCTTCGTTGTACTCCATGTGATCCAAGCGGTAGCGAATTTCACTGCAATTAGCGGCCTTGCGGTGAGACGCACAGCCCACGAGTAGCAAAACCCCTAAAATCATCGCGCATTGATTTCGCATTCTAAAATGCCTCCAGCAATTGGGCTTGTTCCCTTTCCCAGCAAAGCTCCAGCCGTGCCTGGGCCAATGAATTCGCATAGGTTCCCTGACGGACATTTTCGCACAGGGAATCCAAAGCCCGCAAAAACGCAGCCTCCGAAAACTCTTCCCCCACTTCGCCAATTCCGTGAGTCTGGATATGTCCCGCAATTTCGGGAAGAGGAGACCCAAGCACGGGCAGCCCACTTTGGACATATTCGAAGATTTTTCCGGGAAGCGAAAGCCGGTAACTCTCCGCAATAGGCTCTATCCAAACCACGCCAGCACTGGCGTCCTGCGCTAGGGACATCAGGGTTTCAAAGGGGTGTGCGCCACAAAAATGCAAATTCGCCTGCGACTGCGCAATACCCTCGATGGTTGCCCCAAGCGGACCAAAACCCATCACCGCAAAATGGACTGCTGGGCGTTTGCGCAGGCAATTGGCCACAAACTCAATACCCCTTCCCTTTTCCAGATGCCCTTGATAAAGCAAGAGGAATTCGGTGGCACCAATCCCACACTTGGCTCGCAAAGCCCCAGAGGAAGTTGCGAAAGGGGACTGGTAGGGAACACTACGCACCACTTTGACGGAGGGAATCCCCAGCAGTTTTTGCAGGCGGGTGGCCACACTTCGATTGACGGTGAGCACGGATTGAGCACGCCGGACCGCAAGGATTTCTAGTCTCTTCCAAACGAGGCGCTTCCAAAATTTATTGGCCAGAGCCGGGGTTTCCGCAAATATTTCCATGCTAAAATACACCAACCTGGTGGGACGAAAAAGACTAGCCAAGGCTGCTGGAATCAGGCAAGGTGGATCCACCGCCTCAATCGCCACGCATTTAAAATCCCGGGAAACCCGCCACACGTTCTTCATCAGGCGTAGGAACCCCATGACCCCGGCAGGGAGGCAATCGGCGCAAGAAACCCATTCCACTCCATCCAGGCTTGGCAATGCGTCTCCCGGGCGAAACACGGCCCCCACCACGACCCTCGCATACTTTGTACGCAATGCCTGGGCATGACGAACAATATGCGGATAAAAGGCTGGATGATTGGGGACAAAAAGTAGAGCCAATTTAGGAGGATTTTGCATGGGCCTACCGGATCACCATCAAGCGGCCATGCTCGGTCTTTTTTCCCAGCGCGGAAACCCATGTGTACACGCCGGGAGAAACCAGCGCGCCGTTTTCGGTCTTGCCATCCCAAGCCAGGCGACCACCGGTCAGAGCCTTTCCGCTGAACTTGCGCACCAGATTTCCGCCGGAATCAAAAATGCGCAACACGGCCTGGTCAGAGACGCGGTCAAAGACGACGGCCTGGTGAATCCGGGGGCGAAAGGGATTGGGGAACACACGGGGAGGAAGGGCGGAGGCCTGTTGGTATTGGGACCCTTGGCGCACCAAGGTGGTTGAAAATTGGGAAACGCCCAATTCATGAGCGGTCCAAACCCGGCCATTGACCACATCAATCTTCAGGTCCAGGACCGTGCTAGACAGCAGCCCATCCCGAGGCAAGTATTGCACCATGGTCAAGGAATCCGGATTATCATGTAACATTTGCCCGTGATACATGCCCTGGCCCTTGGTTCCAAACCAGGGGTTGCCCTGGGCGTCCAATTCCACCGCGGTAAAATCCCCGCCTTTGAATCCGTTTAACGAAAGCACCGGAATGACCTCCGTCTGGCTTTCATCCCACCAGCCAATGGTCGAGCTCGACACAACCCAAAGTCGCCTACGCAATGGATCCCAAGCCAGATCCCTGGGGTAACCCAAACTTCCCGTGCTGATTTGCACCTTGGCTAGCAAAGTAAATTCGCCGGAAGTTTCTGGATTGGTGGTCGCGATCCAATCGATCCCTCCGGAGGTGTAGGTGCTGATTTCGGGGGCGTAGGCGGAAAAAAACTGCCAGTTCCCAGTGGCGCTATCGATCCCTGCGGCCAGTGGGCCCGAAGCATTGGAAGACCCAATTTGGTTCAGGCAAGTCGTGACGGAATTGGTATCGACATAGGTCAGCCCATAGAAGGTTTTTGCATCGCTCCAAAAGGAGGCAACAACTCCATTTGCCCCATCCGGCCGCGCCATTCCACGGGAAACAGCCATTTGCGAAAACGTACTCATGCAGCTCCCGTACCAAGGATGAAGGGCTTTGGTGAACGCCCCTCCGGAAGCCTTCCCCCCGTTCTCGTACATAAATAAGCCTCCACCCCAAGTCCCCAGAAACAAATCCCCCGCGGCATTGGGTAGCATGCCTTTCAAGGGCTGATTGAAGGATTGCCCGGAAGATTCGTCATAATAGGTGTCAGTTTTGTATGGCTTGCGATGCAAAGACGTGGTAGCCCCATTCAGCCAGAAAATTTCGGGGATCGCCCACCCGGAAATTCCCCCATCGGGGAGCAGGGCCAGTGTGGTAACTGGGAAGGGCGGAATACCCTTCCATTTGGGAAGCGCTTTTGGGCTGGACCCTTGAAGAAGGGATACGGTAGAATCATTTCCAAACCAGACCGTGGTCCCGGAAGCGCGCACCATCCAGGATGGGAAACAGGAATCGCCAGGGCAAGTGAGGGAATCCGCGATGCTTTTTCCGGCCACCACCAACGCTCCGTCTGCACCCGGCGTAGCCTGGTCCAATTTTCCCGTGGAGACCTCAACCACGGTTTGGGGGCGAAGTCCGTATTTCAGTTTTCCCGCTTCAACCCAAAGGGCCTGAATCTGCCCGCTGTCGCTATGAAGCACCTGGGTCCAGGAGGAGGGGTCAGCCAGGTCGAATTCCTTGGAGAAGGCGGAAAACGGGATGTGCCGCCGGTACACGGTGGAATCGATGGCGAGATACAGGGTGTCTCCACGAAAAAGCATGGCATTGAGGCTTGAGGAGGAAAGAGACTTGCCCCCCACACGGATTACGCTCATCCGCGAAACCTTGGCCGCAACATCAAAAAAGGAGATCCGATCCGAAAACCCTAGAGTCAGGAACCCCCCTTGGGACAGCATCAAACCCTTTACCACGTTGCTATTGAATTCCACAAAAGACCGGGAAAGGACCTCAAAACGATTTTCCGAGACGAAACGCGAAATGACCCCATTGGCAGAAATGGCATAAACACTGGAATCCTCTCCAAGGACTACTGCGGCCTGGGATGTTTCACCCAGACCGTCTGCGGCGGTGTATTCACGCGTATTTAATTGGCTGTCAACCAAGCGGATTCCGCCACCGGTGGCAAGCCAAAGCCCTGCAGAAGAGACACAGGCGTCAGTGATCGGAAGTGGCGCCGAGAGGCCGAGCCATTCACCGGCGTGGGCGTGCAATCCGGCAATCAACAGGAGGAGGATGGGCAATTTTTCAAGTTTCACACTCTAAAGTTATGAAATTGATTCTCCAAGTGCAGGAGAATAGTTTTTGGCCCCCTCGGTGAACTTCCGAATACGGCGGGTGACGATGTTGCGACGGAGCCCCAGGAGCCCGCCAATCTCCTGATGGCTGAAGCCTTCGATAAAGTGCAGCTGCACGATTTGGCGGGTAATCGGAGGACAAAAATCCAGGAACCGCCGGAGATCCTCCCGCAACAATATGACCTCGGCCTCACAGGAGACCATGGGCTCGGCGCTGTAGGTTACCTGGTCTTCCGAAACAACCATTCCGTAGCGCCGGCGCAACCGGAGATAATCCATGCAATGGTTCATGGTCACGCGGAACACCCAGGTTTGCACACTGGAGTCTCCTTTGAAGCTGGAGTAATTTTTTAGGATTTTCAGGAATACGTCCTGCCTGAGGTCCAAGGCGACCTGGCGGTTCCGGACAATGCGTTGGCATATCCGGTAAACCGGGGTGGCGTAGGCATGAAATAGATCCGCAATTTCATTTTGCATGCGAGAATCCTTCCGTTTGAAGTTGTCGCAAAATTACTCTGTGTCCGAAAGATTATGTATGATTGTGGCCAACTTCAACCCGGATTCCGTGCTTATGCGTCGCTTTTCCAACAGTTGTTTCGTGATCCTTCTCATTTCGGTGAGTTTTCTGTTTGCAAAAGCGCCCGTGTTCAACATGAACAACGACATGAAGGCCCCGAAAATTGCCCTGCATTTTTCCCCCGGCCCGCTCAACGCCAAATCCATCCTCACCATTTTCATCACCATTGATTCCGCCTGGCACATCAATTCCAACCAGCCCGCCGATGACTTCCTGCTCCCCACCCGGATCGAAGTCGCCGCACGGGGTCTCGAATTCGCTGAACCCATATGGCCAACAGCACATAAACTATTCATCAAAGATTTGGGCTTGGAGAGCCTCATTTTCGAAGACTCCTTTGCCATTGTTATTCCCGTAAAATCGGTGGCCCAAGACTACGATTCCCTGACCACGCAAATGACACTCAAATATCAGGCCTGCAGCGGGTCGATTTGCCTAGCCCCCTCCAAGACGGTGGCATCCCTTTCTCCGGTGAATGCACTGGAGCAAAAAAAAAAATCTTCTGATCTACCGGTAACGGGGTCGCCCAGCCTGCTTCTGCTCCTGGTCTTTGCCTTCATGGGGGGCTTGATTCTCAACCTGATGCCCTGCGTGCTTCCGGTCCTCTCCATCAAGACCATTTCCCTCGCCAATCACGCACGGGAATCACGTCGCAAATTGCTCGCACTGGGGCTTGCCATGACCCTGGGAATTTTGGCATCCTTCTGGACCTTGGCTGCCGCCGTGATCGCCATGCAGGCGGCGGGGGTTTCCGCCGGGTGGGGTTTCCAATTCCAAAGTCCCGGATTTATCGTGGCCATGATCGTGGTGATCACACTGTTTGCTCTCAACATGTTCGGTCTATTCGAAATTTGGCTCCCCACCTCCGCCCAAACCTCCATGAGCCACAAGGCGTCGCGACACGGCCTGGCCGGATCCTTCATGAACGGAATCCTGATGACGCTCCTTTCCACCCCTTGCTCCGCGCCCTTCCTGGGCACCGCGATGGGCTTTGCCTTCACCCAGCCTCCAATGATTCTGGTCTTGTTCTTTTCCGTTGCTGGACTTGGCCTGGCGACCCCCTACCTGATGCTGAGCATTTTCCCCCAAACCCTTCGTTGGATTCCAAAACCCGGGAACTGGATGGTCCGCTTCAAAGAGTTCCTCGGGTTCCTGATGCTGATCACCGCGGTCTGGCTACTCTGGGTTCTGGGGCGCTCCGTGGGCATGGAAGCCATGGGCATTGTTTTGCTATTGCTCGTTTCGCTGGGCTTTGGTTCCTGGGTTCTCGGGCTATTGGCAACACCAAGCAACCCGTACTGGAAATTCATCTTGGGATGGATGGTTCTTGCCTGTTTCGGATTCATGGGCTGGGTTATTTGGCTGAACCCGATCCTCTCGGCGACAATCACCCAGGAGGCTTCCATTTGTCCGGAAAGTGGACTTCCCCCTCCCGACCAGGATGGTTGGATTCCTTGGTCCCCTGCCACCATGGAAACACTCCAAAGCAAAAATACGACTATTTTTGTCGATTACACTGCGGATTGGTGCATCACCTGCAAAGCCGTCGAAAAGGGCATCCTGAGTCAAGACACCATCCAAAACACCATGAAGAATCTCGGTGTGGTTCGCGTCAAAGCCGACTTTACCCGACCTAATCCCGACATTTTAAACTCCCTGAAAAGCTTTGGAAGAACAGGAGTTCCGCTTTTCGTGGTCTACCCCGCAACGGAACCTGCGAACCCGATTGTTTTACCCGAGATCATCACCCAAGAAATTCTTTTAGATGCTCTTTTACAAGCAGGCCCCTCCCAGTGAAAACAACATTCTCCCTCCGCGTTCTCTTTTTAATCTCCTTGATCACATGCCTTGTAGGACTTGGATCCGCGACATCGGTGTACCTGGTCGCACGCCAGCAACAACTGGAAACGATCCGCAACAAACTGACCACGACCGCAGCCATTGCATCCAAAATAATCGACCCTGCGGAATTCAAAAAAGTCCTCGAGGAAGGCTCCTCCAATTCACCCGAATGGAAACACATCGCAAGCCTCCTGGCGGTTTTTCAGCAACAGGATGCGGAAATCCGTTTCGTGTACGCCGTTGCACCCACCGCCGAAACCGCCAGCAAAGGCATCGTCCAATTTGTGGTGGACCCTTCGATTCCCTCTGACCAAAATAACAACGGAATCATCGATCCCGAAGAGCAACCCGCTCCCAATGGAGAGCGCTACAACGCCCGGGAAAATTCTCCCGACTTGCTCGTTGGTCTAGTCAAACCCTCCCACGACATTTCCTTCACCGTGGACAAATGGGGTCAATTCATGTCCGGTTACGCACCGATCTTGGACCAAAACGGAAAATCACTCGGCGCAGTAGGAATCGACATGACCTTCGAACAGCTCCTTAGGCTTCGCAACGCCTTTATCCTACAATGTCTTTTAGTTCTCCTGGCAGTCATACTGACCTCGGTGGGAATTTCCTGGATTCTTTCGCGTCACATCGCGAGGCCCGTTAAAATCCTGAATGCCGCCATGGAACGGGTCTCCCAAGGCGAGCTCGACACCCGGATCACCTTGAAAAGTGGCGATGAGTTTGAGCGCCTGGCCGAAAACTTCAACTCCATGCTCCAGGGGCTTCGCGAGCGCAAGCGGATCTTGGGCACCCTCGAACGTTACATGAGCAAGGAAATCGCGGACCTTGTCCTCAAGCAGGAGGACGCCCTTTCGCAAGTGCGGCGCAGGCGCGTGACTGTTCTTTTTTGCGACATCGAAAAGATGAGCGCCATTGCGGAGACCGCAAGCCCCGAACGCACCGCCCATATCCTCACCGTGTTCCATGAATACATGATCGACTCGGTATTTCGCAATGGCGGGATTGTCGATAAACTGTTGGGCGACGGGCTCATGGCCATATTTGGCACCCCCCTGCCCCTGGAATGCCAGGAAGAAGCGGCCCTCCGTTGTGCCGTCCAAATGCAGGCCGCTATGGTCAAAGTCCGGGAGCTCACCGACACTCCAGATCTCAGCATGGGCATAGGAATCCATGCGGGAATCGTTGTGGCCGGCAACATCGGGAGCGCCCGCATCATGGACTACACCGTCATTGGCGATGCCGTTAATGTGGCTTCCCGGCTTGAAAACCTTTCCCGAAATTTCCCCTCCCGGATTTTGGCCTCCCAAACGGTCGTCGACGGCCTAAACTCCAAATTCCTAATGGAAAGCATAGGCACGGTAGAACTTAGGAACCGCAAGGAACCCGTCATCGCCTACGAAGTAAAGGGGCTGGCCTGATTATTTGCCCCGTTCCAACCCCGCCTTTTGGGGTTATCTTTTCCCTATGACCGAAACGAATAACGCCGAATCAACCCCCGCACCCCGCAAGACCGTTCGCGCCGAGTGCCCCTGCTGCAAGTCCATCCTGGTCGTTGACTCCGCCACCGGAGTCGTCGTCAGCCATCAGGAATCCAAAAAAGAGCACCAGAGCCTCGACGAGTTTTTTGCCAAACAGAAAACCCGTAGCGCCGATCTAGATGCCAAGCTCAAGGCCGGGGCCGACCGAGAAAAAAACAAACGAGAAATTCTCGAGCAAAAATTCAAAGCCGCCCAGGCCAATCCGGACCTCAAAGACCCACCACCCGGCGTGATTTGGGACTAATCTCCTGCATGAGTGATGAGTGAAGAGTGAAAAGCCAGGGGGATAAAAAACTATATAAACTGGCCTATTACCCTGTTGGTCCTTTGCCTAGGCTTTGATAAGGACGGCATTGTGAAAGTACGCGTAGACTTGCAAGTGCCATAGGAGGCACTCGGGCTTCTTAGTGGTGTTCCAGGTTCGGCGGAATAGGCGA
>CAIRAY010000054.1 GCA_903876665.1 uncultured Fibrobacterota bacterium
ACTCTCGGTGCCGGCTTTGATGCCCTTGAAGAAGGTGCGAAAGAACGAATCGCCTGTGGTCAGGTCGTGGTAAAGGTCATCGCGGTGGGAGGTGATGAGCTGGTTGACGAAGTTGTCGTATTCGTCGATGATTAGGTACATGGGCGGGAGATTGTTGGCTTGTTGACACTCCAAAATGCGATTCATGGCTTCAGACATGGATGGCTTGTCTGTGATGTCGACAGCCCCGCGGAAAAACTTTTTATAACGCTCCAGGAATGTTTGCACAGTGGAAAGGCAACTCATCCGAAAATTCCGTTCCAATTCAACTAGATCAAAACTAACCTGAATCACGGAAAAATTGAGTCGCATGACCATGTAGCTGTTTTGCCGGCCGGTAGGCTTTTTTCCAATGGCAAGTTCGCCAAAAAGAGCCTCGAACTTATGCTTACGTAGCACATCGTAATAGCACTCCAGGGTGCTACACCATAGCGTTTTGCCAAAGCGCCGCGGACGTAAAAAGACAGGAACTTTGTAGCGTTCGAGCTCGCGGATGAATGCGGTTTTATCAACGATAAAATAGCCCTCGCCACGAATCTCTTCGAAGTTGCTGACCGCGTAGGGGAGTTTCTTGGGTTCTATCTCAGGTTCCATAAGGCAAATATAGCCATAAAGAGGTATGGAGATCATCCTGTCATTCCCGCGCAGACGGGAATCCAGGGCGATGGTCCTAGGCCCTCGTCTTCGCGAGGGTGACAGGTTTGCGCATCTGCGCAACCCTTCCGTCATCCCCGGCACGGGGATGAAACACAAAATAGCCCCCAATCAAGTCAATCATGCCTACAGGCCAATAATACCAATGGTCTAACGAGTTTAGACTAGATTGTTTTGGACAGTAGTATTGCGAAAGCCCTGTATGCACCACAGGTTCGTATCGCATCATTTTCAACGATGTTTATATATTTTCCCCTTTGCTTTCCAAACCGCTTTGCCGAACCAGGGGTTCCTTTGTTTTCTCTCCGTTTTTTAGTTGTTGTTTTTTGCTGTGCTCTGTCCTGGTGTTTGGCTGCTAAGCCCGATCCCGTACTCCAGCTTCGCGCTCCTAGCCCGGTGCCTCCCAAGTATTCCCTGGCCAAAACATCGGATCCATCTTCTGCCGTGGTTAGTTTTGCTTTCACGAACGGCGCCGGGAATTTGACTGTGGATGGCTACAAGGTTTGCAACAAGCAGGTGCGTTGCAGCGGCGAAATTCCTAAAGGGTTGCATACCGTTGTCTTGAGTCGTGAAGGCTACCTCGACTCTTCCTTCCGCATCATGATTCCCAATGGCAATAATTTCTATGCAACATCCCTTATTGAAAAGCCCGGAATTTTGAGCGTCCATGCTCAAGATGAAAAAACCGGAAAACCGGTGATGGCCATTGTGATGGTGGATGACCGTGCGATGGGGCAAACCCCTTGGACGGGGCCACTTTCCCGCGAAGTCAAGAGGGTCGGGGTCCGCGCTCCTGGCTATATGGAGGCCAATGTGGCGGAGCGTCCTTTGCCAGGCAAAGATCAAATTCTTGCCATAAAACTTTCCCTT
Source organism: uncultured Fibrobacterota bacterium (assembly GCA_903876665.1). Classification (GTDB taxonomy): domain Bacteria; phylum Fibrobacterota; class Fibrobacteria; order Fibrobacterales; family Fibrobacteraceae; genus CAIRAY01. Next base: position 1,564 of record CAIRAY010000054.1, read on the forward strand.
ACTGAAACGAAGGGCATGGCCAAGGTTTCGGCAGGGTGTTTTGAGATGGGAGAAGAATCGGGCAAGCCAAGTGAAAGGCCCGCTCACGAAGTCTGCTTAAATGCCTTTTTCATGGATAAATATGAGTTTACCCAGGGGCAATATCAAAAATTAGCGGATGGTGATCCGAGCTATTTTGCGAATTGTGGAACGGATTGTCCGGTCGAAAGCATTCAATGGAAGCAAGCCAAGAATTTATGCGAAAAGTTAGGCAAGCGCTTGCCTACGGAAGCGGAGTGAGAGTATTCCGCACGGGCTGGATCTACCTACAAATGGGGCTGTGGCATTGTAAGCCTGTGTGTAAGTGGTACGGGCTGGACAGGGAGCAACAGTGGCAAAAGAACTCATCCCGTAGGCCAAAAGCCCGCCAATTCCTTTGGCCTTTATGATATGGCGGGGAATGTTTCCGAGTGGACGGCGGACTGGTACGGTGAGGAATATTATGCCTTTAGCCCCAAGCAGAACCCCAAAGGGGCTAACCGCGGTCAGGGTCGTGCCGTCCGCGGTGGATCCTGGGATGAAAAGGGCGATGCGCTCAAGCCCTCTGGGCGTTCTGGTTATGAACCTGATTTCCGGGAGAGCACAGTGGGTTTCCGTTGCGCCATGGATCTACCAGGGGCCAAAAACTAAAATCGTTAAAAAATCCTTGACATCATAAAAAAAACAGGTTATTATCATAAGACGAAAACTAGTTGCGGTCCCAAGTTGGGGCGAATAAGAAGCAACTAGATGCCCTCAGTCCAGTGGATTGGGGGTTTTTCCATTTTATGGTCTCCCACGAATTCATTTGGTAGGTTCTTGGTATTCACCATTGGGAATATCCATGCGAAAATTTTTATTCCTGGCCTTGGGCCTAATACTTGTCGTGCAAAGCAATGCCGGGGTTCTGGATGGATTTGAGGATGGCGCGAGCGACGGTAGTGGTGGCTCCACCTCCTCAGGAAATTCAGATGATGATTCCGAAAGTGGTTCGGGATGCAATTCGGCGTGCAGAGATTTGTTGTACTACATCTTTGTGAAACCATTTTTGCTGACGATTCAACTGAGCCAGGTGATTGAATCCTCGGCAAATTCCCCCTCAGTAGCCACCATGGGTCCCCGAGACGCTTCCACCGATGATCATTTGTACCTGAAAGAGGGAGCTGATTTTACCGCTCGGTTACACGGAGGTTATTGGGGGCGGGATTTCCGTGGGATCGGAACGGATATGACCTTGGGGGTAAATTCCATGCTGGTGGATTTGCAGCTGTTCAATGACTACGAGCGAATCTCGCCCCTGAAGAACGATTCGATGCAAACCTTCCGCACTCGCCTGGGAGTACAAATGGCCACCCCCCACCATTGGGTCGGCCTTCTCATGGGTGTGAGTGGGCTTACCCGGCAAAGCTACCATGGATATTTTTCCATGGGAGCGAGATATGAGTATCGCAGGGAACACTGGGGCCTGCGCCTAGAAACCGATCGGGACATTGCGGGCAATGGTGGAGGTTTCCGGGCGTTTTATGGAGGACTGGAATTGAAACGCGGGGTATTCTTGCTGGACCTCGGATATCGCCTCCGTGTGACCATGGAAGCGGATCCGACCTACATCCAGGGACCATCAGTGGGGGTCGCAGTCCGCTTGGGCAAGTGGACTTTTCCCCGTTAGCGCTCTACCCGCAATTGACCACCCTGGATGCCCTGGGCCTTGGTGAGTCTCCAGAGGTAGGTTCCCGTGGCCAGGGGGTGATCCAGGCGTGCGGAACCGGCTGTATAGGGTGCTGCAGCGACCTCTTGACCCCTTCCGTCAAATACGGTCAGGAATCCATAATCCAGATCATTGCCCCGAACCACTGTGCGGCTCGCGTCCAAGCCCATTTGCGTGACCGAGCATTTGCGGGATTTTCCGGGGACCAGGGAAACGGGTGGGGTGTAGAACCCGCCGATGGAAACCGTGGCATTGGTAGGCGAGGGGGTATGGATGGTCGAGGAGTACTCGAAAACATCATCATAGCAGAAGCCGTAGGAGGACTGATTCCAGCTCACATCGGCGCGATGCCAAAACTTGACATATTCGTTGTAGGGCATGGTGCGGAAGTATTTGCTGGAGTCGGACCAGTCCTGGGTTGTGCCGGAAGCTGCATTCAGGTCGATGGCATGCCGATTGAGGGCTGCGCAAAATTGAGCCTGTACCACAAGGTCGAGTGTCTGTGTTGGTAAGTTCTGCACATTTTCAGCCAGCACTCCCTTTCCTTCCAGCACTTCCTGCGTATTGGGGCGACGGGTGATGTATGCTGTTGCATTGCCAAAACTATTGGTGAGATTATGGAATACAAACTGCTCATTGACTACCCGCCCTTTCCACACGCCGGCGTTGCCCGAGTTGAAGGTGAGGTCTTCGTTCTTGTACTTTTCCCACACCGCGTCCACATAGGGCTGGAAGAAGTTGGCCTGGGAGCCACCGGGCTGGAAATCGGCAATTTTCGAAGGTGCCATAATGATTTTCTCGCTCTCCTTCAGGCAGCCCTGAAAGGCAGCGGACACATCGCTTTTCCAGCTGTTGATGATCCAGTCTTGATTCATGACCTCGCCGGTCTTATTGTAGAACCCGTTCGCACCCCAGATTTCTAGGCCCATGGGGTACTGGTAGGAATCGACCCGGGTGGTATTGCTCCAAATCCCGTATTGGTTGTTGGTGAGCTCCACCATCTCAAAACGGATTCCTTGATTGGGATTGGTAGGGTTGGCGAGGTCGGGGGCTGCGTATCCGCTGGGTGCGCCGCTATAACCAAAGAAGTACATGTAGAGTGGGGAACCAAATCCGATAAGAATTCGGGAACCCGCAATGTTGGGAATGGGGATGATTTTGTTGGGAATATCGGAAAGCTTGGTGAAGCAATCGGCGTACATGGCGTTACCGCCAGGCCCTGTATTGCCTCCGATGATCGGCCCCTGCAGGGTATTGTCGTTTACGCTCATCTGGTTGACTTGCCCCGTGGCGCCATCGATCCAGACATGCCCCCCGGTGATTCCAATCACTGCGATGTAGATCTGGTCGTCAGGGAAGGTGGAGGTGTTCACGAAGGTGTACGGCACGGTGACTTGGGCGGAAACGACTCCAAAAAGAAGGAGGGCTCCTGCCAGGGTATTGCTAAGAGATTTCATCATAGTTTTCTCGGGTAAAGGAATGTTGGATGGGGAGGGAGACACCCCGCGCAGGCGAGGTGGACTCCATCAGTGAATATTAATGTCGTCCTAATAAATCGAACCAGCGCACAGGCCTTGTGGACGAATGGGTTCTTAACGTTTTCTTTGGGATAGTTGTGGTGCCGGCTTCAGTGATGCTGACATCATCTATCCATATATTGGAGGCGATGCCACCTAGGTCAAATTCAATGCGGGCGCTGGGATCCGTGGCGTTTGTCATGGTGAAATTGTAAGAGTAGGCTGCCTTGCTGGTGGTGATAGCAACAGTGTCTTTGGCGTAAGTGGTCCATGGGCTCACATTTTGATTGGCAGCCACTGCGATAGTGCGGTCAATAGAGGACCGGGCTTGGAAGGAAACATGATAGGTCTTGCCCTGTTCCAAGGAAATCCCAGCCTGGCTGAATTGCACGTGCCAATCCAAGGTTCCGGGGGTAGTTACCTCAACCTTGTATTCCTCACCATCCAAGGTGCCGCTGGCGAAGGCTCCTTCGAAATAGCCCACGGGAAGCCATTTGAGCGCCGCCTGGGTGAAGTCTCCGTTCCAGACTAGCTCGCCAGTCGGAGGAGGAATGGGGTCGACGATGGGTCCTGAATTTTCCTGATATACCCTTACATAATCGACTTCCATGGTTTGTGGGAAGCGACTGTCGTCGACGCCATTGGCGCCGCCCCAATTTCCGCCTACGGCAATATTCAAAATCAAGTGGAAACGCTTGTCGAATGGCCAGGTGGTGAAACCGGTATATTCTTTCTTGAAGCTGAAGATGCGGGTGTCGTCCACATAATAGGCCAAGCTATCGGCGAACCATTCGATCCGGTAGGTGTGCCAGGTATACCAAGGGTCTGTCAGAGTGACATTATTTCCTTTGTTTGTCCCGATTGTGTGGTTGTATGCCTGGGTATGGATGTTGGAGTGGATGCGGGTTGAATCATAGCCTACATTTTCCATGAGGTCCAATTCACCGCTCGAAGGCCAGCCACCGTATTCCCAGTCGGTCGGCAACATCCAAATTGCGGGCCACATACCGCGACCCTTGGGGAGCTTGGCCCGGACTTCGATTTTTCCGTACAGCCAATCACCCTTGTTTGCAGTCACAAGGCGGGCGGAGGTGTAATTATTGCCTCCAAAACTCTCCTTGATGGCTTTGATGGTGAGCACCCCATTGGCGACGGAAGCATTCTCTGCCCGGGCGTCGGTGTAGTACTGCAGTTCGTTGTTGCCGTAGCCACCCCCGCCCACATCGTAGCCCCATTTGGCAGGGTCCGGCAGACCGGGAACTTCGAATTCATCCGACCAGACCAGGTTCCAGGTCTGTGCTGAGGCTAAGGATGCCGTGAGGATCATGGCCCCCAAAAATGATTTTGCCGAGAGGATTTGCATAATGGATGAGGATACCTTTAGACGACGGGTTTCTGTGCCAGGGCTCTGGCCATTGATGACTGTGCCCACGATGCCCACTTTGGGGATGATGATGTTGTGTGTCATATATTATCTCCTGCGTCCCATTAAATCAAACCAGCGAATTTGTCCCCGGAACATTGGTGCATGGCGGTTGGCCGTGGGCCGGAGGGCAACGGGTGCTCCGACGGAAATGCTCCAGCTCCCTGCGGCAACTTGGAAGGCAACCCCATTAGTGAATCTAAATTCTTTGGCCTGTGAAGTCGGATTGTAAGCGCAATAAGTGGTTTGGCTGCCTTTGCGGAATGCAGCAGACGAAGGAGAATTTCCCCGAATGGCCGTATCGAGTTCCCCCAGTGCCCCGAGAGAGAGAATGTGTGAGTAAATGTGGGGTTGACTCTCGCCATCTTCGGGGGAATAGCTGGGATTTGCCAAGTACATGCGCCACGCTTCATCTGCATTCGAGAACGCCCGGTAGCCCCAGGCCACATCGACCCACTGATTGGGGTCTCCGCCATTCTCCGTCGCCATTTCGGTGTAGTTGGCCGCTGCATAGGTGGGGTCCATTCCCAGGTAAAGGGATGCGCCAGTCAGGGGCAGCCAATTGATTCCATGGATCATTTCGGGCTCACCGCTGAACCAGGTTCCATGGTCCACTTTGCCGCCCCAGATCATACCGGCGGCATTTTTACCCCAGGCTGCAGGGAACACATCATTGTAGACATCGAACCAATACTCCCGAATGGCCTGGACCTCGGTGGCATAAAGGAAGGTTCCCAAATCCCGCAGTGTTTTGTCCCCCGAGGCCTCACCCCACATGAGAAGTCCAGCGGAAAAATTCACCGATTCAGAGCTGGATTCCTGATTGTTTCCATCGCCGAAGTTGGCGTGTCCCGAAGCCCAGCTATGCCCTGCGTAAACATCGAAGTTGCGTAGGAAGGGCGTGAAGCTCGAACCCCTCTCCGGATTGGCTGCGTCCTTGGCCACCAGGTCCATCATGCCGCCCCACTGGGCATCAGAACCCCAGCCGGGCACCATGCGCGCTACGGTGGCACCAGCCATCAGGTAATACCCGTAATGAAAGTGGTGATCATTCAGCTCGTCACCGCTACCGTAGCTTGCCTGCAGGCCGATCAGCGAACCCCAGGTGGATTGGTAGGCGAAGCATTCGTTGGTTTCGCCCGGAGTGTAAGTGAGCCAGTTTTCCAGGGTGGTGCGCAGCAGCGTCAAAAAGCGGTTTTTTTCCGCGGCCATGCCCGCCACATCTGCCAATTGGGTCAAAATAGCCAAGCGTCCTAGGTCCTTCCCGGTCCAATAGGTATCTGCATGACGGCGCACCAATTCTCCATCGCTTTTTCCCGACCAGGATTGAATCAAGGTCGTCATCTGTGAGTTGCTATAGCGCGAGTCGTTGGGGGCCGCGAAGGGAACGACGGGGAATACTCCAGGAAGCTGAGTTTGTGTGCTAAATGCGCTAGTGGCCGCAAGTTTCATGGTCCCACGGGGAGTGCTATAGGTCTGGCCTGCGTAGGTTACGCCCACTGTGTTACGCCATTGGTGCGGGTAAAGGGCGGTCAGAGGTTTGGTTTCAGTCCCTTGTTTAACTGCCGTAGTAAAGGAGTAGGTTGCCTTGGATTGGGCGTTAGTGGAGTCATAGGTCCAAGCCACCTGGGTACCCGTTACAAATGCGTAGGCATGGGAGCTAAAGAGGTCGCGTGTTGCGGTAGTTTGGTCGGGTAAAACCGCGATGGACAGGTAGCCATTGGCTCCTAGGTCCGTGGAAATTATTTGGCCGGAGACGGTCCAGCTGGAACTGCTCGGGGCGTATGCCGCATAGCGCCGGTCACCCAGGCTAAAACAGATGACTCCACCCTGGTTGGATTGAACGGTGGGCACGCCAGCCATCTTGAGCTCGATGGTGCCACTGCGTTCCACATACACATAGGGCAAGCCATGACCGAAGGTGGCTTTGAGGCTTCCTGCATACAAACTCGCTGTGACGGTCCAGTCCGTGTAACGGTCAAGCTTGGTTGCCGGATTCGTTTGGCCGGGGATTCCCACGGCGATGTCCCAAGGAGTGCCATAGGCATAAAAGGCGGTCCCTGTTGCCACGCCGGTTGCAAATCCTAGGCGCAAGCCCGTGGGGTCCGCCTGCACCGACCAAGGGTGGGGGAACATGGGATTGGGGTGCGGCATGTTTACGTTGCGCTGAAATACCAGTGATGAAGCCCAGTCATTGGTGGGGATAGCCCCGGTGATGTTTGCCGTCTTTGCGGGCTGAATGGCTCCACCGGTGGAATTGGTGGGAGCGATCATCCCAGCAGGGAGCTGATCGGAGTAGCTTCCAAGCCCAACGGGCACAATTGCGGCAAAAGTCCAGGACGTCGCCATGACGGCGATTTGCAGAATCTTCATATTGTCCTCAGCGGAATGTGGGGTGTGAGACTCCGTGGAGTCGGATATCGTCTAATCGGATTTCAATGGTTAGGCCTGGTGAATCCCAGCTACCAATTACCAGCAAGTCAATACTTGAGGCCACATCGTGCCATTGAATCCCGTCCAGCTGGGGCTGGGATCCGGATGGAGGTTGCAGGCTGTCCACAGGGATTACCATTCGGGTCCACTGGGCGGGGGCTCGGAAGACATAACCCAAGTCCGCTCCAGCTTCCTCAATCGGATATTTTGTGTGGATATAGTCCGAGGCGAAGACTAGGCGGAATTGCCCGGAACCCTTGACCCAAAAGCTAACCGAATCCAGCTCCGAAAGATCCGCACGGCCTTGGCCAGAATCGGGTCCAAGCTTGCAGGCCAGGCTTCCATAGGGTGCCGTCGCAAAGGAATCCAAATGGATGCTCAATCCCAGGGACTTGCCTTTCCAAGCATCCGTGGCAGAAATACCCAAGATGATTTGGGAGTCAATACCGCTGGGCTCAAAAGAGGTTCCGGCCATTTCGTCGTAGAGGTACCACTTGCCACCTGCACCAAAGGCTGCAATCAAAGGAGAACTGTTCCCGTCGTCAAAGTCTTCCAGCAAAAATCCATCATCGGATTGGATGTCGAATACCTGTTCCACTGTATCGATAATGACTGCGCCGGCAAACTGTGTCTGCGCATGGTCTGAGGCTAAAAGCAAGGCGTAGAAGCCCTGGGGGATGTTTTGAAAGTGATAGGTTTTGTCGGAATCGACCGTAGCCCAGAGGCCCGATCCGTCCAGGAATATTTTGGATCCGGTAGTCGCCAAGGTCGAACCGGAGAGGGAGCCCGAGACGCCCAATTGCACCACGGAATCGTTTCCCTTGACCAGGCCAGCATACCCGGGAAGTTGGGCGAGGAGGTTGCGGCTGAGGATGGAGCTTGAGTAGGACAGTTTGACCTGGCCTTGGGCATCTGTTATCGCGCTGTCGATACGTGGAGACTGTCCACCTGCAATCAGGGAATCAAAGTGGGTGGCGTCAATTAAATACACCCGGGCATTCACAGCGGGCGAGCCATCCGGCATCACAATGCGAACCGCAATTTCGTTTTCCGTTTCCGAAGTTGTCCCTGCAGAGTTTTTCCCGGAACAGGATAAAAGGGCAAGCCCAAGTGTTGCACACAAAGCGAGCTTCATACATTCCCCCGGCAGTCGGTCAAAGGAAGTAGCTGAACATTCATCTGGTAAACGCGATCACCGTGGCTACGGCTGTGGATGAACTTGACTAATTGCTGACGAAAATCCCGAATTCGCTCCTTGACATCCTCGAAATCCTCCGCCGAGAGGTTCATGGTCAGTGTGGAGTAATTGCGCAGCCCCTTGGGAATCCGGTCCAGGCCTTCCAGCGCAAGGCGCAGGGTTTCGGACTGAAAGGTGTGTACCGCCACGGATTTCCACCCGGCACCCGATGTGACTCCGAGCTCGGTGGGACGGTAGAAGCCCTGAGCGTCACGGGAAATCAAGCCAAGGGCTTCCAATGTTTCAATGGATTCCCGAACCTGTTCTGGAGCAACCAAGGGCAAAAGATGCTTGCCAAGAGCCTCTGGGTTGCCACCGTCATAAGGGAAGTAGTCCAGGGCGGCCCGTATGGCGGTATGGTACCAGCGTTGGTAAAAGGCGTAGCCGTCGCCCTCAAGCCGGCGAGCCTCGTTGGTACGGAGCGAAAGCATGCGCTCAAACCATTCACGAGCTTCGGAGTCCTCTTTGGCCTTGGTAAAATGAACCATGGCGGCGAAGTACTCTGCAAAGCGGTCGCTCAGGTTGCAGGCGGTGGCAAAGTGCCCAATGGAATCGTCGGCAATATGGCGGGCTTTGGAAAGCACCTTGGCCAGCAGGCTCGCATCCATTCCGGCCTTGTCGCCAAAGGTTTTATAGGAGTACCAGGGCTTTTCCGCCTTGCGCACTCGGTAGAGCTCCGCGAGGTAATCGCGGTAGTCCAGAAATTCGCAGGGGTCCAGTTCAGTTGCGTCCATGCAAGAAGTATATCCAAAACGGGCCAGGGGAGGGCGGATTTCCCTAAAAGTCCCATGGACAACAATGTCCCGACCCCAATGTCCCTCCTAATCCTGTCATGGCTAATCCTGTCATGGCCGGAAGGGCCATCACCGTTGACACCCTGTCATGGCCGGAACGGCCATCACCGCACCCTGGTGGATGGAATTCCTGTAGCCCGCACCGGCAGGGTGGGGATTTGTTGCATTTCCGCTCAGGTTTTGGGAGAATATGGGCAATGAAATTTTTTTCAGCGATATATGCATTCTTTTTAAATCAATTTGGGGTGCAAATTGATGAGTCCAGTTATCCAGATGAAATCCATCGGGTGCGGGCAGGCATTGTATTTGCATTCCAGCTAGCCTACGTGCTCACCTGGTCTACTTATGTAGGGTTGTATTCCTTTCTAGGAAGTCCAATCAGTGCCAGTATTTGCTTTTTTGTTGGCATTTTACCCAGCACTGTGGGTGTGTGGCTGATGCGAACCCGCAAAGTTTTCATTCCTGCGGGAATTCTATCCAATGTCGGTTCCGCCACCGCCCTATTTTTGCTCACACTAACCACAGGTGGTGGCCTTTCGCCCATTCTTCCTTGGCTCATGACCGTTTTGGTGGGGTCCTTTTTGCAGCTGGGCAAGCGCAAGGGGTTCATTTTTTTGGGATTCGTAGTCTTTTTATTCGCCTTGAGTGGGGCCTATACCTTCCTGGGCTATCCCTTGTTCTATGAAATGCAATTTAGTCAGACCTCCCCCTGGTTTATGGTATACACCATCTATAATTACATCTTTTCTGCATTGATCCTTGGCGTAATCATCAATATTTTTGTTGTTCAATTTGATCAGGGCTATGTGGCGATTCGGCAGGCCGAGCAGCGCGCACTGGCTTCCGCCAAGGCCAAGAGTGAGTTTTTGGCGAACATGAGTCATGAAATCCGCACACCCATGAACGGAGTGCTGGGAATGAATGGCCTGCTTTTGGATACGAGCCTCGACAGCGAACAGCGTATGCTGGCTGACTCGGTCCACACCAGTGCCGAATCCCTCCTGAGCCTGATCAACGATATTCTCGACTATTCCAAAATTGAAGCCGGTAAAATCGAGCTCGAAGATATTGAATTTGACGTCCGGGCCTTGATGGATGACTTTGGGGCCACCATGGCCTTCCGTAGCGTAGAAAAGAACTTGGAGTTCATTTCCTATGTCGATCCCAAAGTTCCCGACTATGTCCGTGGAGACCCCGGCCGGGTTCGACAAGTCCTGACCAACCTGGTTGGAAACGCGTTCAAGTTCACTCAAATGGGAGAGGTGGAGATCCATTGTTACTTGAAGGAGACAACAGGAGACTCCGTCCGCTTGGGATTTTCCATTCGAGATACAGGGATTGGAATCCCACCAGAAAAGCAATCGTCCATGTTCGACAGCTTTACCCAGGCAGATGCATCGACCAGCAGAAAATACGGGGGAACGGGCTTAGGGCTTGCCATTTCCAAAAAGCTGACAGAACTCATGGGTGGAACCATCGGGATTGTCAGTGCACCGGGTGAGGGATCCATATTCTCGTTTTCCCTCAACCTGAAATGGAGTCAACGGCCATCCAGTCCTCTGTCGTTCCCATCCTGTCGGGGGCAATTGATCTTTATTGTTGATGATAATTATACAAATTGCGCGGTCCTTTCCCGACAATTGGAATCCATGGGATTTGCCTTCGAAATTGCGGTTGATGGCCCCCAGGCTTTGTCTATGCTCGCACAGTCAGGATTGACCCCGAGCCTGTTTATCCTGGACTACCAGATGCCCGGAATGGATGGAATGGCGCTTGCCCGTGCAATCAATCAGGTGGAGCGGTTATCGGGCATTCCCAAAATTTTGTTGTCCTCCCTGTCCCAGCGGGGAATGAAGGAAATGGCCACCGCTGCCGGGTTTCTTGGCTACCTGAACAAGCCCATCCGTTCCTATGAACTGCGAGATGTTCTTCATAAAGTGTTTGATACCGATGAAAGCGAAAATGTACTGGCAAATCCAAGGATTGAAATTCATCCTCAGTTTTCATTGAGTCCCGAGGGCAAAAAATTCCGGGTTTTGGTGGTGGAAGACAACATCATCAACCAAAAGGTCGCGGTGGGCGTTTTAAAGAAAATGTCTATCCATGCGGATGTTGCAGCCAATGGTCAAGAGGCCTTGCACACGCTTCTAGAAATTCCGTATGACTTGGTTCTGATGGATTGCCAAATGCCTGAGATGGATGGATTTGAGGCGACCAAATGTCTGCGGTCCCTTCCTCAATACCGGAGCATTTCAAAGATACCTGTGGTCGCAATGACAGCAAACGCCATGAAGGGCGACGAAGAAAAATGCATTGCCGCAGGAATGGATGCTTACTTGGCCAAGCCCATCCGTATGGGTGACCTATTCAAGGCGCTTTCGCGGTTTCTTTCCAGTAGTCCCGGCCATCCGGTGAGCGATTCAGAATCCCCAAGTTGACGAGCTCCCGGCGAAGCATGGGGTGGTCGTTGAATTTGTGCCATTGCTTGAGAATGGCATTGACTTCCATTTCGGTGTAATGCTTGCCCTCTTCGTATTTGGCGGCAAAGTATTTTAGGACCTCTTCCCTTTCCTCTTGCTTCTTGGGCCAGCGAACAATGCAGCCGTCTTTGTCAAGAAGTTTGCTGAGCGATTCCATGGAGTACCTGCGGGTTAAATTTGTTCTACCAAGAATAGATAAAATCAAAACGAGGTTTCAACGACAATTTCTGTCAGCCAAATGGACTTAGTTTGATTGGAGACACCAAAGTGAGGTAATCCATGAAAGCCATGAAGCATCCATCCAATTTCAAATACGCAACCATGGCTTCGGATTTGAAGGACGTATTTCAGGGTGAAGGGGGGCGTGTTTTTACCGGAACCATCGATGACAAGCCTTGTTTAATCATCGATGAAGGGATCATGGAATCGGCTATTTCCGTTATTGAATTTGAAAGTTTGGCTCAGAGAAGTTTGCACATTAAAAGGCAACTTCGTGAGGGATGACTTGCCAAAACCCATCGTCTCGATTGCTATGTTTTCACAAAATGACGGTTCCCACCAAACTCCATTTATCCGATCTTCTGCCCTTGACCTGCTCGCGTTCGGGCACCTGTTGCCATGGTAAAATGGTCCGCCTGAATCCATGGGAGCTGGCGCACCTGGCACAAGCCAAAGGGCTTAGCCCCAGGGAATTCCGGGACCGTTTTTGCGAGTTTGGCGGCATCCGCCTGCGTTTTGACGGAACTCCAGGTTGGAAGGGGCAATCGGCTTGCAGTCAGTACGTTCCTGATTTTGGATGTAGCGTGCATCTGGGACGACCCTTGGCTTGTCGCCTTTACCCCCTTGGCCGGCAAAGGCAGGGTAAGAATGTGCAGTACATTTTTCAGGGCAAAGATTTCCCTTGTTTGGAGGGGTGCCCTGAGGTCCTTGATCTGCCTCAATTGAGTGTCGCCGAGTACATCGCCGGGCAGTCCGCACAAAGCTACGAAGTCGCCCAGGATGCGTACCTTGAGGTAATGCAAAATTTGGCGGATGGCGCCTTCGCCCTTCTCCTGGAAAGTGGCCTGGCCAAATCCGGTGACCGCAAGACATTGCGCCTGTGGCGGAAGATGGGAAAAGAAGAACCTGGGCAGTTGGCCAAGCGGCTGGGTCAGGAGTGGATCGACCGGCTTATGCTTCCCGGGTTATTTGATGACATGAATGATCCCATTTCATTTTCCAACAAACACTATGAAGTGCTCGTAACCCAGGCCCAAGAATCATTTGGCGCACTCCAGAATCTCGCAGACTACAGCAAAGCCTCTGCGTTGATGATGGGTCTTGCGCTGCACCTCGGCCGTGGCCTGGGTGCCAATCCCACAAGCCTTGCCGAACACTGGATCCTGACCGCCAAAAACGAACACGGCGCGTTGGATTAGATTGTCATTATCCCTTGCATGGTGGCGAATATTCTCGTGAGACCGTTCGCACCATTGCGGGCAGGGCTGCTGAGGGATGAGCGCATCGCATTCAGTTAGCCAGATTGAATTTTGATAAAATTAAGGCAGGAATATCAGATCGCTGGCGCAGTCGTGATCGTGCTTGAAGATTTGGTATATTATTCATTATGAATGGAATAAAGCCAATTGATACTGTGCAGGAGTTAGAGCACATCCTGGAGTTCAAAGTCCGACCCCAAGACTTCGGTATTCAAGGTGTCTCCTTGTTTGGTTCGCTTGCGCGTGGTGAAGTAGCTAATGATGTGGACCTTCTAATCCATCATTTTGGTTCTACAAATGAATTGTTGCGCTTTCAAGAATTATTGGAGGAGGCCTGTGGGCTTCCTGTGGATCTTGTGCCGGAGCAGTCGATGAATCCCATTATACGGTATCGTGCTTCCAAGGATTTACGTCATGTTGCGTGAACCAAAAAATGATTTGATCCATCTTCTTGGTATTCTGGAATCTGCATCAAAGGTTGCTGAGTATGCGGAAGGGTTTTCTACTGCCGATGAATTTCTTCATGCGAATCATGAAATGAACTACAATGCGAGTTTAACATTGATCGCTGTGATTGGTGAATCCATTGGGAAACTTTCCGACCTTGCTACTGAGGCGCTGACTGACTTACCATTGCGCCGAATCAGGGGAATGAGAAATCGAATTGTCCATGATTATGTGGGTGTGGATTCCCAAATCGTTTTTGATACAATCACAATGGATCTATGGTTGCTAAAAGCAAGAGTTCAGGGCTTTTTGGAAAAGCAAATCCAGGCGGGAGTATTTGATCCGGAAGAACTAAAAGTGGTACGGGAATCCCACTATTACCCTCGGGTTACGATTTAGCTAAACAAGCTTTGGTGCGAATAGCAGTGTTTTATGCAAAACTGAGTCGCGACTCCATTATTGCATAAAGCGCCTAAATTGTGTATATTTTGGGCATGAATTACCGATCCAGGGGCCTTGAGGCCAAAATTATTGGGGGGGTGGACCACTATGGCGCCATCCTGCTGACCGGACCCCGTCAGGCGGGGAAGTCTACCCTTTTAAGGCATGTGGCCCAATCAATTTGGGGGACTGCTTGGACTGAATTCAGCTTTGATACCCCCATGGATATTGCTGCATTTCGAAGCGACCCTGATTTATTTTTTCTCAACCATCCTGGCCCGTTGTTACTGGACGAGGTGCAAAATGTCCCCGACATATTTCCATGGCTCAAAAAACAAGTGGATCTATCTCCGGGTAAGACGCAGTTCCTGCTCACGGGCAGCCAACATTTCCCCCTGATGCGCGGAGTTGCGGAATCCATGGCCGGCCGAGTACTCGTGCTAGACTTGTATCCGCTTGCCCAAAAAGAAATATTTGGATTAAAGACACTAGATATCGCGGAACAATTCCTTGACCCCAAAAAGTTTGTAGCACAAGTGGGTCAAACCTTTCCCTGCTCCGATACGGAGAATGTATTTCCCGCAATGCTGCAAGGGGGCTATCCGGCTCAATCCCTGCAGCACCTTGGACCGGATTGGTTCAAGTCTTACCGGGCAACCTATTTGCAACGAGACATTTTGAATTTGGGCTATGTTGAAAATATTGCAGCATTTGACCGGTTTCTGGTTTTGTGTGCAGGATTGTCCGGCACCATTCCCAACAAGGCAAACCTTGCCGATCATCTTGGGGTGAACGCCAAAACAGTCGATGCCTGGATGTCGCTTTTGGAAAAAGGCTACCAAGCCATACAAATCCCAGCTTGGTCGCAAAATACCACGAAGCGTGTAGCCAAAAGGCCCAAATTCATATTTGGAGATTCTGGGCTAGCGCTTCATTTACAAGCCATTCGCGATTCGGAGGCATTGCTAGGCGCCCCTCATTTCGGAAATCTTTTTGAGGCCTGGGTGATCACGGAATTGCAACGGGTGTTTTCATGCGCGGCCCTAGAATTCGACGCATACCATTGGCGGACGGCAAATGGGCAGGAGTGTGACCTCGTGCTTCGCGCGGGGAATTCCCTGATACCCATAGAATTCAAACACACAGCCAAGCCAAGCGCAAGTGATGTCAAGGGCGTCATCGCCTTTCGCAAAGAATACAAAGAAGCCACCACGGGACTTCTCATTTCCATGAAGCCAACGCTCGAATGGATTGTCCCGGGGATTTTGAATATTCCTCTTGGGGTCTTGGTCGCAAAATAGATCCCTGTCAATTTCTGTCTTTGATATGGGGATATACTTGGAGTAGTTAACCACTACAACCAAGGAGTCCCTAATGTGTAATGAAAATCTATGCGCGGTCGCTTTTGTGCTGGATCGATCCGGATCCATGTGCAGCATGCAGGATCAGGCAATAGCGGGGTACAATGACTTTTTGCAAAATCAAATCCAGTATCCTGGTGACACCCGGTTTAGCCTAACCCTCTTCAATGATCAAATCCAACAGGTCGCCCACTGGGTGCCGGTGCAAGAAATGGTTCGTCTCAATACCGACTCCTACATTCCCAGTGGCAATACCGCGCTGGACGATGCTGTGGGGATCACCATTGATTCTCTGGGTGCTGAGCTCGCCAAGATGCCCGAACATGAACGTCCAGGCAAGGTGATCGTTGCCATTCTGACCGACGGCCAAGAAAACTCAAGCCTCCGTTACACGACGAAAAAAGTGGCATCCATGATCCGCAGGCAAACAAAGCACTACCAGTGGGAATTCCTCTTTCTTGGAGCAGGTCCCAATGTGGAAAGGGAAAGCTCGGCCCGTGGCATCTCCAGCCTGGATACCCTGTGCTTTGAGCCCACTCCCGAGGGCATCAGCGAAGTCATGTCAAACCTGAACTTCAATGTGAACCAGCGTAAGCGAAGGTAGCAACAGGGGCCATGGCATTGGTGCTATTGGGGTATGTCGTCAAAATGCAAGTGCTCCAGTTGATCGTTGGAGCATTCCCAAATTCGGCCTTCGTCATCTTCCACATACCAAGCGACCTCACTTTTGCCTGTGATCACACCAATAAAATCATGCTCGCAAACTGTGCCGCGACAGCGAACCACATTGACTTGGTCTAGGATTTTGAATGGGCGTGTTTTGGGGCCGAGATTCATGGGGTAAATATAGGCCATGGTCAATGACAGAAATAGACATTCAAACGGGATAGACTATTCAGGATGCCACATTTCATGAAGTATTTTACGCAAACAGGATGGCTTCGCCCGCGGTACCGAAAGCGGCTTGAAGCGATTGGTTGGCATGTACCAGGTATTCCTCTTTACGGTGCTTGCCGGGAGTTATTTACCAAACTCAGCCCCTCGGATGTCCGGGTTATTCACTTTCAAGATATAGGACTCGCTGATGTTGGAAACCCCGAAGGTTTCGTGATACTGATTGAAGTGGGTTATGACAGTGCCCACTCGGTATGGGATATGGGAAGGAAACGGGCGGAAAAGCTGGGGTCGATGCTTAGATGCCTCCATTTTGAGGCAGATTTCGATTCTTCACTAAAGATACTTGCCTTTGAATCGCCTATTCTCAAGAAAACCAATCCCAGATAGTAGCGCTTCTTCTATCTTTTAGAGAGATTTCGGGAAGTACCGAGTTAACTTCAAAATCATGTTCAATTATGAAATCAATCGAAGTTGTTGCTGCAATTATTGAAAATGAGAATCAATTTCTCTGCGTAAAAAGGGCCAAGAGTAAGTATCCTTACATATCCATGAAATTCGAATTTCCCGGAGGTAAGGTGGAAGTTGGCGAGTCATTGGAACAAGCAATCATTCGAGAGATTTCAGAAGAGTTGAATCTTTCAATTTCCGTAAAATCTCATTTATCTACAGTAACGCATGATTACCCCGACTTTAGAATCAAAATGCACGGGTATCTCTGCACCTGTGAAAATAGGGTGCTTGTATTAAGAGAGCATTTAGATGCAGTCTGGGCGAATAGGGATGCGCTTTCCGTGTTTGACTGGGCTGCTGCCGATATTCCATTTGTCGACCTTCTTCAAAGTAATGAATATGAACACATTTCATCAGTCACTTAGTCAAAGCCTCCATTCAGGTTTTATTGATCATCAAATTCATTCTCGATCCGAGCTTTTACCTCAGCTTTTTTACAATAATAAAGCCGAAAATGTAAAATTTCTTGCACCGCTCCTTCGAGAGCTTGATCATTGCGATTTTTTTTGGATGTCCGTGGCATTTGTGACCACAGGTGGTGTAGCTGCAATAATTAATACCCTTTCCTCCCTTGCGAAAAAAGGCATCCGAGGAAAGATTCTGGTGTCTTCCTACCTTTCATTTACTCAGCCTGACGCGCTTCGAAGGTTGATGCAATTCAAAAATATTGACCTTCGGATTGCTGTTGAAGGCTCCTTTCATTCAAAAGGATATTTGTTTCAGTCGGGGCCGCTATATAATCTAATCATAGGCAGCAGCAATCTCACTGCAACGGCTTTGGGCGTTAATAAAGAGTGGAATTTAAAAGTATCACTTACGCCTGATAGTGCGTTATTTATTGGTGCCCATAAAGAATTCCAAAGAGAATTTGAAGATGCAAC
>CAIRAY010000055.1 GCA_903876665.1 uncultured Fibrobacterota bacterium
CATCTACATTCGCAATACTTTTGCTGTGTTGATTCAATCTTGTAAATAGTTCATATGACTGATTTTCAATACTATCTGACGACCTTGATTGTCTCCATCCCTTTGGCACAGCCTTACCAACATATATTGGATGACCATAAGCCAGTCGATTAAGCTCGGCATATTTTTTGTATTGAGGATGTTTGCCTGTGTAATACAAGGCATATACACCCGTGCCTAAAAATTTCTTTGGAGGTGGTAATTGATGCACAGGGGTTCCATTAAAGAAGCGGACAGCGTCTTTAACCAATTCAGTAAACGCATCGTTCTTATAAACATGCTTTTTACGATCGAATGGAACAGTCTTCATTTTTGCCATGTATGATCACTTTGTTCGTTTTCTACAGTATTTTGTAAAAATAGTTATTGTCAAGTAAAGGTTGATAAATTTGCGCATTTTCCCGCATTTGGGCCAAATTTTGAGTCCAGCGTAGGGCTGTTTATACTGTCTTTATATTAGTGCACCTAACTAGTCATGTAGACTTGAGAAAAGTAGTGAATTTAGTTTCGGGATATCGTACCAGGGATAGGGAGGGAGTGTCGCATATTGTGTTGGATTTGGATAAATATAGGTCGAGTTGAATGAATATTGTTCTATCGAGGTCTCGATATCGGAATATTTCTTAGGATATCGTGATCGGGATATGGGTGGCGGACGTCCAATAATTAGCAACAAAGGAGAAGCTAGTTATGAAGACTTCGTATGAGTATGTGGATTTGTGGAACATTAAGGAAAACCGGACTAGGTTTTCTGATGAATTGAATCGCCGGGGCGTCGAAGAATTTCGACACTCCTATTATTTTGGGCATGTAAAATGGTTTATTTCCCAGGGCTTTGAGTTGTGTCGCGACATGGATGAAACCCTGGCCTTCGTCCGGAAAGCCCGGGATTTACTTGGCGGTTATGAAATGGTGATAAGGCAATGTCTCTCCTCTTGTCGGCTTTGGATGACCCTTTTTCCGCTCGATTATTCTGCTTGTCAAGTGAAGGATGTTTCTTGCCCTGCCATTGTGGAGAGGAACGTAGCCGGTGAGGATTGGACGGTGCTGTTTCGTTCTTTAGAGGGCGTTTTGGCGACTCGGCGCTATTCTCGGCGGACGGTGGAGGCTTATGTCGGCTGGTGGAGGCGTTTTTCCAAGGAGGTGAATTGTACTCCTCAGGAACTAAGCGAAGAGCACTTGCGGATTTTTTTGGAGAAGCTGGTTTTGCAGAAAAATATTGCCGCTTCCACTCAGAACCAGGTGCTTTGCGCTTTAATTATGCTTTGGAAAATTGGCCTTGGACGGGGCGAATTTGACGGGAAATCCTTGCTGCGCGCCCCCGAATCCCACCATATCCCTTTTGTTCTCTCCCAGGATCAAATCAGGGTGCTTTTGGCGGGAGCCTCCATTCATTGGCGGTTATTGTTTTCGCTTGCTTATGGGTGTGGCTTGCGCCTAAATGAGGCTTTGAGTTTGCGCATCAAGGATGTGGACTTTGAACGTGGGCTGGTAATTGTTCATGCGGGCAAAGGTGGCAAGGACCGTTCCCTGCCCTTTCCTGCTTCTTTGCGAACCGAGGTAGAGGCTCATTTGCTGGAACGCAGAGCGATTTATACTGCGGATTTGCATGCGGGGAATGCGACTGTCGATCTTCCTTTTGCGATGGCTCGAGTTTCTCCCATGAAAGCCTCCTCCTGGGATTGGCAGTATTTTTTTGCTTCGGGGAATTTACTTCGTCACCCCGATTCAGGGGTTCTGATGCGGTGGCATCATTTGGAGTCCACTGTCCAGCGGAATTTCAAGGCGGTGTGCAGGCGTAGCGGGATTTCCGAGCAGGCCCATTTTCATACCTGCGGCATTCTTTTGCCACCCACCTGCTGGAACATGGCGTCTCTATCCGGGAAATTCAGGTTAGGCTGGGTCATTCCAACGTGGAAACGACGATGATTTACACCCACGTTCGGTCTCCGTCTTCCCTTTCTGCGCGTAGTCCCTTGGATGATTTGGATGTTCCAGGCCTTCGCTGAGTTACTTTTTTTGGATTAGTTTGGTCAGGATTTCCTGGAAGTTTTCAGGTTCTCCGATCCAACGCCCCAATTCTTTACCATCGGTGTCTATTAAAATCAAAGTGGGCAATACATCCACCTCCAGTGGCTCAGAGATTTTGTCGGGAATATCCAAAATGCTGGGGTAACTCATCCCCGTTTTTTTGATGAATTTGCGAGCCATTTCGAGGTCCCCCGGATCGTCAGCGTTGACTCCTACGACATTCAAGCCTGGGATTTTCTGGGCGATTTGGTTCAGGCTGGGTATGGAAGCCCTGCACGGGACACACCAGCTGGCCCAGAAGTCGAACAGTACCGGTTTTTTATCGTGGAATAGCGAAATGGGCTTTCCTTCCAAATTGGTCCATTGGGCTTGATATGGGTTTTTTCCAAATGCCATGGATAGCGACAAAGCGAGAAGCATGGACACGGTTCGGAGAATGGTTTTTTGGGTTTTCATGTTTGTCCTATGTTACCGCGCTGGTCCATTGAAATTTGATCCCCGATTTTTCCAGCATGGCCGATACGGAACAGTATTTTTCAGCGGAGAGTTGAACGGCCTCTGCGAGTTTATGTGCATCCACGTTTCCCAAGGCCCGAAAATGGATGCGGATGGCTTCAAATACAGCGGGTACGCTGTCCACCCGATCTCCTTCAACAGTAACTTTGAATGATTCAACGACCTGTCTCTGTTTGGATAGTATGGTCAATACATCCACCGAACTGCATCCCGCGAGGGACATGAGAAGCGCCTCCATGGGACGAACTCCGTCATCGCTTCCTCCAATGGATTCTGGGGCGTCCATGACTATGGCTTGCCCCCGCGCATTGGAACCTCGTAGCTTGAGGTGTCCAATTTTTTCGACTTGGATTTTTACGGTATTTGCCATGGCATTAGAATACTTTATTCGGATGGCCCAGGCAAATATTCTCCGACGAAGGAGCGGGATTAATTCGACAGGCGACCCAATAAATCCCGAAGCCAGCTGGCCTGAGGTTGGGTGGTTTGGGTTTCTGGGGGGCGTATTCCAGTTGGGCCTATGATGACTTCGCGCACCCGCACTCGGTCAAGATTGTAGCCGGCCACTGTTTCTTGGAGCTCCAGGGTGTGAGTGCCTGCTGGCAAGGTCAAGGTATCCAGGATTTGACTGGCGTAGGTTGTAAAAGCTCCCGTGCTTGCGATGGAATAGGGGCCTCCGAGCTTTACTCCGTCAAGGTTCAATGTGAGGGCGCCATTCACTTTTGTGGGTGAAGATGCACGCAATTGGAACTCGTAGGTTCCGGCTCGCGCCACATTGACGGTGTACCGGAGCCATTCTCCGGCAGCGCTCCATCCCACAAAATTGCCGGAATCATTGGCCCCCAAATCGACGCCTTCATGCAGGCGGTACTGGGCCCCGGTATTGGCCGGATCGGTGTCGTGATAGGCTACGGATTCTCCGCCCAGGTTGAAATTTTCGCATTCGAGGGTCCCGGGGAGATTGATTGCGCCTGCATAGGGAATGGTGAAATGCTGTGCCCGCCAGAGGACGCTCAGGGGGATTTCTTGCCAGGCGATTCCTGGGCCCGACCATTCGAGCTTGAGGCCAAGGCCTCCGGAATTCTGAAAATAGTCGACTCCGATTTCGTGAAATCCTTTGGCGAAATTGAGAGCAATTTCTTGGGAGGTCATGCCGTGAATTCCGTCATGGTTCAGGTATTGGACTCCATCAACGACGAGCCGGGATCCATCATCGGATGTCAGGCGCAGGGTATAGGTTCCTTGAGCGGGGATTTCCAGCCAGGTCTCGAAGCGCAAGGCAAAATTCAGAGTGGGGCTTCCGACTGGGATCGTTACGCCTGCAAGGGATCCTGAATCGAGGGGGGCTGCCGAAAAGTCGGGTAGCGCCGTTCCCGTTGAGGGGTAGCGCCAGACAGTGACACCTGGGGTCAGGTCGGTCTGGGATGTGGCAGGGAGCAGCCATGCCAAGGTATCTTCAAAGAGAAAATTCCAGCGTCGGTCGGGGGCTGCGTCACCTTCGAGGGAAAAGTCCTCCAGGCCCGCTGTGGCCAGGGTGGAGATGTTGTCCACCCATTTGAATTCCAGGGATACCTGGGACTGGGTGAGCCCGATTTTTCCTCGGGGGATGGCGATCTCGGTGGATTTTCCACTTTTTGTAGAAGCCACAAGGCCTGCGTCAATCCAGGCGGTTCCGTTCCATTTTTGCAGGGTGCGTTTGCTAGTGCTGATCGGTCCGGTAACCTTCCAGTCGTAGCCATGCCAGCCAGTGGTTGCATTGCGGTCGGTGTTAAGCAAAAGGACCATCCATTCGGTGTCGGAGCTGTAGGTCAGGGTAGTGGCGGTTTCAGCGTAAAGGTTTAGATGGATTGCATCTAAAGTTACTAGGGATTTGACGATGTCGTTGCGGCCGGTGCTATCGATGTATCGAAGGCCGGATTGAGTAGCTGGCCAGTTGCGATGGGCGTTGTCGCCCTTCCAATCCATGAAGGTTGGCAAGACCCCGGTCCAATCGGTGAAGGCACCATCGATGACAATGGCCTTGGGCGCCACAGCAGCGGGAACGGTGGCGAGGCCCTTTACTTTGCGGAGATGGGATACCAGCTGGTAATAATAGTTGTCGGTCCAGCCTCCTTTCATGGGTTCGATGTCGCGATTGAATTCTCGATTATAGGTATCCACAAACCAAGTTTCATTGGTGACGGTAGCGTGGCCGAGGAACCCTGGGCAGGGATCACCTCCCACATTGCAGATAAAGCGTTGGGCCATGTATTCATTCCATTGGGTGACCATGGTCACTTTGGGATCCTTGGCGTGGAGTTGCGTCCACTGTTGTTCGAACTGGATTCCTTGATCGGTTACGCTGGTCAGGCTATAGGCATTAAGTGCAGGTTGTACGCCATTGGAGAGGCTTTTTCCTTGATTGGAGGTAGGGTGCTGGGCACTGGATACGGGCATTTGTTCGATGTTTGTTTTGGATCCGCTCCATCCATAATCCTGTGGATAGGTATCAAGCCACTGCCAGTGGTCGGGCTGGTTGGCTGCATCGGTCCAGGCCCAGCTGTATTTGATGTCGAAGGCGGTTTTAACTTCGGCGCGGAGTGCTGCATCAGAAGGGTTTCCGAAAATGAGCGGTTTTCCGTTCCACATAAACCATACATCCTTGCATTCCCCGTTATTGTAAAAGGTATCGTAAATGTGGTTGATGGTGTTGCCCGAGGAGCTCCAGGTGCTGGCGGATACGGAGGGCGCTGGGGTGCCCTCGGCACGCATTTGTTTGACGATGCGACACACGGTGCGCACGGTGGAATCGTAGGTGACGGCATTGGTGAGATCGAAATGAATGAAGTCCACGCCTGCGCTGGCGAGCATTTGCATGTTGCGACGGATTACCCAAGGATCATCGGAGCGATAATAGCCGGCTTCGGGTTCTCCCCACCAATGAAAGGCATGTTGGCCTCCGTAGGCGGGATTGGTGGGGTTGGCGGCGAGTAGCTTCGTGTTGTCGTACACCGTACTTCCGTGGTAGCCGTGCCAGATATAGTAGAACATGCCCACCCAGCGGTTGGCCCGGGGTGTGGCGATTCCAGTGGAACCCGGTTCGGGTACTTGACGGCCCAAGGCGTCGGTGGCGACCCAGGTGCTGGTTAAGATGCTTTGTGGCGCTGTGGTTTGAGCCGAAACGGCCCCCGCCAGAAGCAAAAGCGCGATGCTAAATAGTTTTCCCATTTCTAACCCCCGTAACATTATTGAGGTCTCAGCGCCCAAGAGCACCGAGAACCAATCCCTGAGGGGAATATATATCGCAATTCTTTGGAGGATGTTGAGGGTACTGTGCTTTTCGGTGAGTACACACTCACCAGAGGGTTTGGGCGAGGCCTGGATTGCCGTCGGGGCGGCAATGACGAGGAACGGGGCGGCCGAGGCCTGGATTGCCGTTGGAGCCTACCCCCTGTGGGGGCGAGAATGACAGGAGGGCGCTGGAATAGGGATGGGTGGTTAGCGCACGACGCCATTGGCGAGGTAGGCCTTCCAGGTGGTTTCGACCAAGGTTTGCAGGTCGCTGTGCTTGGCTTCCCAGCCCAGCATTTCTTTGGCCAGGCGGGGATCAGCGACGACTTCGGCGGGGTCTCCGGCACGGCGCGCGACAATCTGGTAATTGACTTTGCGTCCACTCACCTTTTCGGCGGCTTTGATTACATCCAACACACTGAGGCCGCTATTTACACCTAAATTCACGATAAAGCTTTGCTGGGTGCTGGCCAGTTTTTCGAAGGCCAGGGCATGTCCGATGGCTAGGTCGTTCACATGGATGTAATCGCGCACTCCGGTTCCGTCGGGAGTGGGATAGTCGTTGCCGAACACCTGCATGGAGGCTCGCATGCCTGCGGCGCATTCCATCACAACGGGGAGAAGGTTTGCAGGCTTTTGTTCGAGACCGTTGAGGCGACCTTGAACATCGTAGCCGGCGGCGTTGAAATAGCGCAGAGCCGCATATTTGATGCTCTTTAGCTGGTCGTACCATTTAAGGTATTGTTCAATGGCGAGTTTGGTGTAGCCGTAGTAGTTTTCGGGATTGGTGGGGTGCTTCTCGTCCATGGGCAGGTACTGGGGCGCACCGTAGGTGGCTGCGGAGGAGGAGAACACAAAGTACTTGACCCCGGTGGCCGCACAGGCATTGAGCAGGTTCAGGGAGCCTGTAATGTTGTTGGTGCTGTACTTTTCGGGGTTGGTCATAGACTCGCCTGCGGCCTTGAAAGCGGCTAGGTGGATGACGCCTTCGGGCTGAAACTTTTGCAGGAATTCGAGCACCTGGGTGGGCTGGAGGATATCGCCATGAATGAACTCCGCACCGGGCTGCAGATTGCCACGCAGGCCCGAAGAGAGGTTGTCAAAGACTGCGAGAGTATGTCCACGATCCATGAGCTCGCGGACGGTATGGGATCCGATGTAGCCTGCGCCACCAAATGCTGCAATTTTCATGGGTGAAATCTATAAAATTGTGAAATGGGTTTGGGATGGATCCCTGTGGGGCCGGTCAAGCAGTCTTACAGCCCTTCCATGAAGTCAAAAATTTCGTTTACCAGCAATTCAACCTGAGTGTGCAGCTCGGGCATTAGGGCCAAGATGTCGGGGAATTCGCCGGCTTCTGCAATCTTTTCCACGCGCAAAGCGACATCGCCCAAGCGGTTTCCGCCGACAGTCAAGGCTGCCCCCTTGACCGTATGCGCCTGACGCTTCACTTGGTCCAAGTTTTGGGAGGCGATGGCCTTTTCCAGTTCCTGGACTTGCAGAGTCAGGTTATCGGGAAATTGGCGCAACACCTCGCGGGCAAGTTCCGCATCTCCCGCCACCCGTTCCATAAAGGTGTGATGATCAAAAACATCTAAAGTACCTTGTCCGGTTTTTGATTTTTCCGGTTCGGCAGTTGCCTGTATTCGAGTCAGCTTATTAGGGAGCCACTGTGTCAGCTTTTGAGCCAATGCAACCGGATCGATTGGTTTTGGCAAGTAATCATCCATGCCACTGGCCAAGCATTTTTCCCGATCTCCTTGCATGGCATTGGCGGTCATGGCCACAATGGGGATGGAGTGGTTCAGAACTTTTGTGCGTATGCTCCGAATCTGTCGGGTGGCTTCGTAGCCATCCATGCCCGGCATTTGGCAATCCATCAGAACCAGGTCATAGGGTATGGATTCCAAAGAATGGAGAGCTTCCGCTCCGTCCGCAACGGTCTCGGCGGTGTAGCCCAGTTTTCTTAAAATCCCCAAAGCTACGATCTGGTTGATGGTATTGTCCTCCACCAAAAGAATGCGGGCCTCGTTCTGCGCGGGGGCCACCATGCGCTCCGCAACCACATGGCGGGTCACTAAAGCATGCTGATGGGTGCCTCCATCAAGCACAACCTGGAGCATATCGTGCAAATCTGTTTTGCGCACAGGCTTGGGCAAGTAGCCGTCAAATCCGGCCTCGGAAAATTCTTTGGCGTCACCCCTTAGTCCGAGCGAGGTCAGCATCACGGTGCGGGTCTTAATAAATTTGGAATCCGCACGAACGGTGCGGCAGAGGGTTTTGCCATCCATCCCCGGCATGCACTGGTCGATAATCATCAGCTGGAACAACTTGCCCGTCTCCACGGAGGCGTACAATTCCCGCAACGCCGAAATCCCATCCGAAACCACCACGGGGAGCATTCCCCAGGATGTGGCATAGGTGGTCACCAAATTTTGCGCGGTGATGTTGTCGTCCACAACCAGTACCCGCGCTCCTTGCAGAATGCCTGCGGGTGGAGGACCATTGTTTTCGAAATTTGTCTGCAATCCAAATTTGGCCGTAAACCAGAAGGTGGAGCCTTGGCCTTCGACGCTATTTACGCCCACCTCGCCACCCATCATTTCGCTAAGCTGTTTGGATATGGCGAGCCCCAGGCCTGTGCCCCCGAATTTACGGGTGGTCGAAGAATCCACCTGAGTAAATTTCTCAAATAATTTACCAATCTTATCACTAGGAATTCCAATGCCCGTGTCGTGGATTTCAAAAAGAAGTTTCACTCCGCCTTCAAAGGCTTCTAGGAGGGAGGCTTTGACTCCTACTTCACCCTTGGCGGTGAATTTCATGGAGTTTCCGGCTAGATTGGTCAAAATTTGACGCAAGCGACCCGGGTCACCCTGGAGAAACAGTGGAACACTGGCCTCGGCGTAACAATGCCATTCGAGCTTCTTTTCGCTAGCGCGCACGCCAAGCAAATCGGCAAAGTCATCGAGCATGGTTTGCAGATTGAAGTCCATGATTTCGAGTTCAAGCTTGCCGGCTTCAATTTTGGAAAAATCCAGAATGTCGTTGATCAGTCCAAGCAAGGACTCACCACTGGCGCGTATGGTTTCCGCATACCGTGCTTGTTGACTGCTAAGCTCCGTATCGAGCAGGAGTCCGGTCATGCCAATGACCCCGTTCATGGGAGTGCGGATTTCGTGACTCATGTTCGCTAAAAAGTCACTTTTCGCGATGCTTGCCATTTGCGCTTCGACCGTCATCTGGTTGGCGTGAAGGGTTGCCACTTCGAGTGCCAGGTTGGTTTCCTTCAGGGTATTTTCGGCTAATTTACGATCGGTAATATCCACAAAACATTCTAGCAGTTTTTCCTGACCATTCAAGTCGATTCTTTTTACTGTTTTGAGGATGGGCATTTGACTACCATCTGCCCGCAACATCACCCGATCTGCGTTTTCTACTGTTTTCCCTAGATCGACGACGGGGCAATTTCCTTCGCATGCTGTGCATAAATATTGGTGGCACCGCTTTCCGAGCATTTGATCCGCAGGCGCCCCAAACATCGTGGTGACATGGTCATTCACCAGCTCAATCACCCGGGTCACGGGATCAATGATGACCACCGCAACCGGGAGGCTTGCCAGTAAATGCCGTTGCAGGGTTTCGCTAACCCCTAAATCCGCGGTCCGGGCAGCAACAAGACGCTCCAAGGTTTCGCGACGGCGCAGAAGGGTGTTGATCACCAGGGCTACAGCCAAGGTGAGGACAATTCCGATAAGAAGGACTAGCCAGC
Source organism: uncultured Fibrobacterota bacterium (assembly GCA_903876665.1). Classification (GTDB taxonomy): domain Bacteria; phylum Fibrobacterota; class Fibrobacteria; order Fibrobacterales; family Fibrobacteraceae; genus CAIRAY01. The sequence continues at coordinate 9,629 of CAIRAY010000055.1, forward strand.
CAGCTCTTAGTGGGTATCTCTCCAAAAAATCCGGGCCCGCGAATGCTTTCACGGCAAAGACTTTGCCAAAGGCATACACGGGGCGAATAGTGGAAAGTTGGGTAGAAGGAGGGGTATTTGCGCCCCAAGTGGTGGCCAGTGTTTCTTTGAGCATGCCTCTGTGGAGGTGCGACAGCTCCAGAATGGTGGCGCTATCGGAAACCCCGCCCAAAATCGCTGTTATGCGCAGGACGGCAAGCACTAAACCCACTAGGCGTGTCGAATCGTCTTTGGCAAAAACCGGTTTAAAGACCAGCATGCCCTTTTGCTTGCTGGTTTCTTGGGTTAATTGAATGGGTTCGGTGGCTGTAATCATTCGGGTGAGAATGGCCTCTTCAATGGCCTGATGTCGAATGGATTCAGAGCCGAGATCGAAGTGGAGTACTTTTTGGTTTCCCTCCCAGGGTGCCAATTGTGAAACAGGAAAATACAGATCCCGACTCGTCACGGGGGTTCGTTTGCCCTGGTTATCCTCCTGCCAAACATCCATCCCTTTGAGATCGGTTGCGGATAAAGCCGGAGCCCAGGCCCAGGCTTTGACCATGGGGTTGTTTATCAGGTATGAGGTATACCGTTTAAAGTCTTCGGTAGTAACATTCATGCTTCCATCGTAGAAGTGGGCTAGGCCCTCAAGCTCGGTGCTGCGAAGGTTTCGTAGGTTGGTGGCAATGTATTTCGTTTTGGACTGCCCCAGTTGTTCAAAGGCGCTTTTTTGATCTCTTTTTTCGCCATCATGGATTTCCCATGTCCAAAACAAGGTTAGAACCAGTCCAACCGCTGTGACAAAGCCAATTTCAAGGTAGCGCATCCAAGGTGGCGGGATCTGCCCAAAGGAGGTGCGTCGGTTAAAAAGAAATACTCCGCTCCACAGCAATGCAACGAGCATCAAGGAGGTAAGCACAGATGGCAAGGTGGCGCGAACCAGGAACCAACGCCACGCACGAGCATCCACATTCATGCACAGCACAGCCAGCATGGTTCCCGTACCCTTGTATGCCCCGGAGCAGAATATGAGGTCACCCACCTTTTGGGCGTAAGTGGTTTTGGGGTCCCGTTGCTGGTTGGTTGGATTTTCGTATTCGTAGTCGACCCAACCGGAGCCTTTGGAGAGGGCGACTTGTTGAATTTCTCTGCGGAAATATTTACCTCCGGACCAATCCTTTTTGTCCAGCAAGTTTTTTCCAATCAAATCCGGTTTGACGGGATGGGCGAGCATGGTCATGCCTGTGTCGTAGGCAAAGGCGTAAAGATCGCCCTGGTTAAATTCCCCCTGGGGATTGCTGATTTCTTGTAAAGTGCGTTCACGTCCAAATTTTTGGTAGAAGGCCGTGACTTTTTGGACCATTTCCTTGGCCTGCACGGGAGTCGCCAGGCCAAGCATGGCACGCGCCTGGTCGTATAGGGGAATCGTGCCCGAAACCCAAGTGCCCCAACGGTCCGTGCTGGGTCCCACCACTTTTCCGGTCTGACGCAAAAAGACCGAATATAACTCGTCCGGGACTCCTTCATAAATTTGCCCGGGCGGAGAATAGTCTTTGGAGTCTGCGGATTCGTTGTCCACAAAAAAGAAAACCTCGCCCTCGCTATTTCGACCTAAAAGATAGAGAAACCGGCAAAGCGGGTAGGCCGAACGGGTGGCGGCGAATTGTTCCTTGATTCGCAGGTAGGAAGGGTTATGGAGATCAGCTTCGGTTCCGGTAAGCTCTTTAACCTGTTCGATATCTAGGGCATGAGCCACCATTTGGGTCTGTTCGAGCAAGTCCGCGCGCATTTCGCGATCGGCGCTTTTTGCTGCATTCCAGGCGATCAAGGCACCGGTCAGGAGCAAAACAAAGGTTGCACCCAGGGTCCGGATTGCCTGGGTCCGCGAAATTAATGTTTCCATGTATGGTTAGTCTACCCTAGAAAAGGGGAAAGTGCAACAAATTTGGTCCTCTTGGCAAGGAAAACTCCGGGTAGTATTTTCTCATCTTGGCATCCCCAACATCTTGTCGTGCCCGTGCCGGCCATGACAAAAACAAACGGCTTGAATCGGAGCAAATATTATTCCTAGCAATTGGGTCAAAATTTGGCTATTCTAAGAATATGACCAGGAAACCAGGACGCTCCATATTATTTTGGCTGTTAATGCTTGTGCTTGCCTTCAGTACTTGCGTGCGCCATTCCGCCAGCGGAACCAATGACCCCATACTGGATGCAGAATTAAAAGAACTCCATGTTCATGAACAAAATTTGGAGATTCTAGGTAAACAAATCGACAGTCTCAGTTGCATCAAGCCACGGACGCCCGATCAGGATGCCCAGTTGCAGATCATCTTGGATCGCAGGAATTGGCACCAAGCCCAGTGGGAAGAATCCAGTCGCCGGGCCGCTGAACGGGCACGAGGAAACTGGAACCGGGTTTGCCCCATTAAGCGGAGTCCAGGCTTCAGCTGTGTGGAAGGTCAATAGTCCCAAAAAGGTATCGCATTTATTATCTTGAAAGCACACCTTTTTCTCCTGGAGTTTCCCATGAAAAAATATCTTGGCTTTTTGGCCTTCCTCGTGTTGCTCGTTGGTTGCGCAGGTGCACCCGCAAAAACGGACGAAGAGAAGGCGGCAGAGGAGCGCGAGCTCCGCGGACACTCCCAAGAAATGAATGGTCGTATTGACCAAGCCAAAGAAGAACAGAACGAGCAATAAGGCTACAGGCCGGGATGTTACTAACATCGTCGTAGATTAGGTGACACGAATCTGTCGTGCCTGCTTTCTTGTTATGCCCTTCTTGTGATGCCCGTGCCGGGCATGACAATTATTTCGCAATACCATCGATGATGTTAGTGTGTGACCGGTGCTTTAAGGCCGGTCAAATATTCCATGTTCACATTGTGCAGGGATTCAAATATGCGGTGCTTGACCCCTAAGTCCCCACCGGTGAACTGGGCCAACTTTTCTCGCATAACCCGTCGCTTGGAATTTTTGCCATAAGGGCAGGTGCAAGCCTTGGCTCTAAAGCCCGCCGACTCCGCAAAACCAATGATTTGCCGCTCTTCTACCATGGCCAAAGGGCGAATCAGGGTGATGGGGTATTTATCGTAATCCAGGCGAACCGGCATAGACGAAAGCTCTCCCTTCTGGGTCATGTTCATGAAAAATGTTTCCAGGATGTCATCCAAGTGGTGGCCTAGGGCGATCTTGTTGAAGTTGCCTTCTTGGGCGTACTTCATGAGCTCCATTCGACGTTGCGAGCTGCACCAGTAGCAGTTCATGGTGCGACCGGGCTTCAGGCGGCCAATAATGCGCACGGGCACATCATCAAAGGGGACATCCCAGGTGGCAAGTAAATCTCTCAGAGCAATTTTCTTGCAACAGGCGCAAAAATCCGAAGAAATATGGATAGCGCTGATCGTGTATTGAAATCCTAAGGTCTTGGAGAGTGCGCTGAGCGCCCAAGCAAGCGTCGTCGAGTCTTTCCCCCCCGAGGCGGCAATCAGAACTCGATCGCCCTCTTCGATCAGGGAATATCGCTGAATCGCCTTGGCGACCTGCGCCAGAATAATCTTTTCAAATGCGGCCATGGCCCAATTATAGAACCAAAGCAATCAATCCATGAAAAAGCTGTTGCGGATTGCGAGGTTGGTCATGCGTAGGCGACGAGAAAGAATGCAAGCCATGTTGCGCATAAACTGGTAACCCAGTCGAGGGTCTTCGTCAAAAAGATCCCATAAATCCTGGTCGTGCAGGCAAAGGAATGTTGTGTGCTCCAGAACCTTGGTGGTAGCGGTACGTCGTGCGGATTCAAGTACGCTCATTTCGCCGATGATGGCACCCGCGTGAAGCATCAGTGATCCCGCCGGGTTGCTTCCATCGTCGGTACATATCTGGATTTCAACCCTGCCACTGATGAGAAAATAAATGTGGTGACCGTCGGCGCCCTCTTCGGTGAGGAACTCCCCCTCCTCCATGGAGAGCACGTTCGCAATGGACGCAAGACGCTCCAAATCTTCAATGGGAAGGTTTGTTCCAATTTCGGAATCGCGGAGGGCATGGATTATTTCGGTATGAGTCAACATTTCATCTACTAACATAATATATTCCTTTGCCCTCAATGATAATTGAATAAAAGTCCGCTCCCCAAGCCCCCCGGACTCACTGTGACGGGGATCACATTTGTGCTGGACTCTTCAACTTCTCTTGGAGCTCCTGATATTTTAGCGCTGAAATATTTAGGATAGCCTCAATCTGATCATTTTTATACTCACGTCATCACTGGTTTTGTGACATGCAAAGTGGTTATGGATTGTCATGCCCGGCACTCCACACAGTAGACATGTGCCTGTAACCGCTGAAGCGGAACAGGCATATCAAGTGGAGCACTATCCACTGTGTGGACCATCACCGCACCGAGTCGAGGGCATTCAGATTCATGCAGCAAGCACCGGTGATGCCCGTGCCGGGCATGACAAGGATAGCCGGGCATGACAAGGATAGCCGGGCATGACAAGGATAGCTGGGCATGACAAGGATAGCTGGGCAAGGATAGCCGGGCACGGGCCCTACTGCAACAAGCCTGTCATGGCCGGAAGGGCCGAGTGGCCACTTCAACCTTTGGTTGTTAGTGGAGCACTA